>JAYVBN010000001.1:0-2542 GCA_043750455.1 Bacteroidia bacterium
CCATTTCATCCGGGCTTTGATCGTAATGACCAAACTCATTTGGCAATCCCGCATTTGGATATGCACTAACGAAGAATGGCGCTTGCTCATTTAGCACCTGCAAATAAGGACGCAGTTGCTTGGCTCCAAGGGCACAATTCAATCCTACACTTAGAAGTGGAACGTGAGATACGGAGATTAAAAAAGCATCGGTTGTCTGACCAGAAAGTGTACGTCCACTAGCATCAGTAATGGTACCCGATACCATGATCGGAACTTCTTTGCCTATCTCTTCAAAAAGTTCTTGAATTGCAAAGAGGCACGCTTTGGCATTAAGCGTATCAAAAATAGTTTCAACCAATAAGAGATCGGCACCGCCATCCAAAAGTCCTAAGGCTTGCTCTTTGTATGCTATTCTAAGTTCATCAAATGTAACTGCGCGATAGCCAGGGTTATTTACGTCTGGAGACAATGATAACGTGCGGTTAGTGGGGCCTAAAGCACCTGCAACAAACCGAGGCTTTGACGGATCGCTTTTTGTAAATTCTTGCGCTACCTCTTTGGCAATTTTGGCGGACTGGAAATTAAGCTCATAGGCAATACGTTCAAGATGATAATCTGCCTGAGCGATAGTGGTGCTACTGAAAGTGTTCGTTTCAATAATATCAGCACCTGCCTCAAAGTATTGGCGATGAATGTCTTTGATGATATCCGGTCTGGTGATCGACAACAGATCGTTGTTGCCTTTTACTAAATAAGCATGATCCTTAAACCGCTCGCCTCTAAAATCTTCTTCCTCAAGCGGATGTCTTTGGATCATAGTACCCATGGCACCATCGAGTACGAGAATTCGTTCCTTTAAAATGTCTTGTATTTTCACTCTTTACTGAATTTATATTTCTTGTTATTCAGAAAGAGCCGTATAAAGATTGGCCGCTTATCTTTTCCACTCCCGATACATATCGGGATGGAGGGAGTTAGCACAACATACCTTCTATTTGGCACAAGTTGCTAAGACGTCATCGGGCCCAATCCCTCAGTCTTTCTGAATAAGCAATGCAAAGAAACTCATTATGTTCGTAAAAATGAAGTTTCAAACTGCTTATTTTGTATGGAACAAATTTACTTGCCATTACTTTGAAACTCGCTGCTATCGACATCGGCTCCAACGCCATCCGTCTTCAAATCTCTACTGTACTCGATCACGGCCCTACTATCATCTTCAAGAAACTTGAATATGTACGCTTTCCACTTCGCTTAGGGCATGATGTTTTCTCGACTAATCGTATCAGCCAAGGCAGTATGGATAAGTTTAAGAAGCTGATGAAAACCTACAAGCTTCTGTTGGAACTATATGAAGTGGATGACTACATGTTTTGCGCCACTTCAGCTATGCGTGAATCTGAAAACGGTGAGCAATTGGTAAAAGAAGTTCTAGATGAGTTGGGTATAACAATTCATGTGATTGATGGCCACCGTGAGGCTGATTTGATCAACAGGGCGATTAGCTCCTATCTTGGTGACAAGACCTATTTACATATTGATGTGGGTGGAGGTAGTACTGAGCTAAACCTGTACACGGAAGGAAAAAAAATTAAAACAAGATCATTTAAAGTTGGCTCAGTACGGGTTCTCGAGCATCATGATTCCCCAGTCATGTGGGAAGACATGGAGCACTGGGTAAGGGAAAATGTAAAGAAGCAATATGGTAAAGTGATCGCTGTGGGCACTGGGGGAAACATCAGCAAGATTTTTGAACTCGCCAAACTAAAGCCCGGAAAATCAATGACCTTGAATCGAGTAAAAGTGCTAAAAAAAATGGTGGAAAGTCTTAGCCTTGAACAGCGCATCTATGACTTGCAAATGAATCCTGATCGGGCTGACGTAATTGTCCCTGCAAGCGACATCTATATCAAAGTAATGGAGTGGGCCAAATCGCAGTCTATCATTGTACCGGAAGTGGGTTTGAAAGATGGAATGCTTCTTTATCTGTTTGATAAGAACAAGAGCCAAAAGAAAATTGAATTCAGAGGATCGTTTTAGTTTCAAAACAATTTAACATCCTTTACAATCTCAGGTGTTACATGATAAAACTCCTTATGCAAATTAAAAACGGGTTCTCCGTTCTGTTCTTTGATGACATATCGGCCATCTTCCTTCATCGTATAAGAGTTTACGTTATCCTTTAGGTTGTATCGCAAAATGTTCATCGCCTGTTTCTTTAGCGACTCCTGTTCCAGCAGAAATAAAGATTCAACCCTTCGGTCAAAACTTCTTACCATGGCATCAGCACTACCAATGTAAACTTTAGGCTCTCCACCATTGTGGAAATAGTAAATCCGTGAATGCTCAAGGTACTCACCTACTATGGAGATTACCTCTATGTTCTCACTCAATCCCTTTCTACCTGGTCGCAAACAACACATACCACGCACGATTAATTTAATTGATACTCCGGCCTGAGAAGCCTGATACAAAGAGTCAATCAATTCCTTATCCTGAATAGAATTAAATTTAATTATTATTCCCGATGGTATTCCATTCCTTGCATTTTCCTCTTCAA
>JAYVBN010000002.1:0-3399 GCA_043750455.1 Bacteroidia bacterium
CTCTTGATAAGAAGGTTGCTCTATCTAATAAACTGGTTGGTACCTGGCGACTGGTAGAATATTCGGACTTGGATTCGCTGACAGGGGTATGGAAATATAAGTATGGAAAAAATCCAAAGGGATATTTCACTTACACTAAAACTTTTATAGTAAGCCTAAATATAACAGATGAAACACCATTTAAATTTTCAATGGACTCTGCTAAACATTTAGTTATGAACTATTATTGGATATTCCGGTTAACGTGACCACTTTATTCCGGAGCAAAGTGACCACCAAAAGTTAAGTCGTTAATTGAGTTAAAAAATGTATTGAGTTTTCGGTTGCTCACAGCCTGGTTTTAGTTTTCGTATTCGGTTAGTTCTTCTGCTAAGTTACTTCTTTTTTTACGCATCGATTCACCCTTGATTTCTAGTCGTTGAGCATCATGGACAATACGATCCAGTATGGCATCGGCAATGGTTTGTTCACCAATGACTTCGTGCCATTGATTGACGGGGACCTGTGAAGTTAGCAGCGTTGATTTTTTACCGTGTCTGTCTTCAATAATCTCCATTAAGATCGTTCGGCTTTGTTGGTCTAAGGGTTGGATTCCAAAGTCATCAATGATGAGCAGGTCTTGCTTTTCTATTTTTGTAATTTCTTTCAAGTAGGTTCCATCGGCCTTACCACCTTTCAAACGGGCAAAGAGTTTTGAAGTATGTTCATACAATACTTTATATCCCATAGAGCAAGCCTGATGGCCAATGGCCGAAGCAATGTAACTCTTACCTACTCCGGTACTTCCGGTAATGAGCACATTCTCTTTCTTGTCGATAAAGTCACAGTCAGCAAGTCGTAGCACCTGATTCTTGTTGAGTTCTCGCTGAGCTTCAAAGTTGATTTGCTCTACAGCCGCTTTATAACGGAACCGTGCGTTCTTAACATTACGATCCAGTTTTCGGTTGTAACGCTCGTCCCATTCAGAGTCTATTAACATACATAAGAGTTCATCGGCAGTATATGTATCTGCATTGCCAGCTTCAAGACTGGTGCGGAAGGCTCGTACCATACCGTGGAGTTTCATAGTCTTCATTTTTTCCATTGTTTGTTCATTCATTGTGTTTGTGTTTAAAGTTTAACATAGTTTACTGGTAATAATTTTTGCCTCGTATGTTATCATGATCCGGCATAGGCAGTTGCCGATCTTCTTCCAGATCAAACAGATCAAGACCTCGTTGAAGGATATCTTCAATGGCACGGAAGTGATACAGGCCATAAGCATGGCCACGCTGACAGGCTTTGATCAATCGCTGATGACCAACACGTTTGCCGAACGATAATATTCCCTGACACGATTTGTATGCTTGTTCAGGATGTGGTTTTTTCCGAAGCACCTGAGCGATATAAAACTCTACATCCTTGCTTATACTGCGCGCCTGTGCTAAGAAGTAATCCGGGTTCCACTCTGCTAACACCTGATGCTGAGTAGCCATATGAGAAGGATCTGTAGTGTAGTTATGAGCACTGCGTACGCGTTGATGGGATGCAATGACTTCATATTTATAAAAGATCTCTACTATGGATTTGCTGTAGAGCACACGAACCTTCTTGCTGATGTATCCGAACGGAACACTGTAATAGTGTTTGTCTACGCTCAGGCAGACATGCCCATTTTTCATCACGGTAGCTACCGATGAAGACCGTAACTCAAAACGTTTTTCAGGCAACGCCTGTAAGGTGGCTTTCTCCATCTCATCAAATTGTTGTTGGCGCGAGTAGTTACGACCTTTAAAAGATGTACTGTTGTGAGAATCCAGTAAAGTGAGTATGCGTTCATTAAGTTGATCCAGAGAAGTAGCGAGTTCTTTGGGCAGTGAAGCAAAGATGCGCATGTAGGCAATCTTCACAGCTCCTTCAACCAAGGCTTTGTCTTTCGGTTTATAAGCACGAGCCGGAAGAACAGCCATACCGTAGTAATCGGCAAAGGCTTCAAAGTTTTCGTTCAGCTTTGGCTCATAACGATTGGTCTTGATGACAGCAGACTTCAGGTTATCCGGTACAATAGCATTGGGAGCACCACCAAAGTAGTGAAGAGCATTTTCACAGCAACCAATAAAATCTTCTACACGCTGACTCTCTACTGCTTCTACATAGGTAAGTTGACTGGCACCCAGAATAGCAACGAAGACTTCCATGACTTTCATTTCTCCGCTTGACGGATCAACCACTTCCAGTTTCTCTCCTGTGTAATCAACAAACATTTTGTCTCCGGCCTTGTGCGTCATGTGCATGCTGGGATGCACGCGTCTCTTCCAGAGATTGTAATGATAATAGAAGGAGGTCTTCTTATAACCTTCAGGGTGCTGAAGGTGATAATCATCCCATAGTCGCAGCAACGTCACGCCACGTTGTTTCAGTCGCTTCTCCTGAGCTTTAAAAAAATCATGAAGCAGAGAAAGACGATCGTCAATAGAGGGTGAAGGCTCTTTACAAAAAAGTTCATCCAGGTCCTTATCCGAGAGTTGGTTGACATCGTCCCAGGTAGTTTTTAAACCAACAAAAACATGGAGATACTTCTTAACTGTGTTGCGTGAAAGACCAGTGACGGTACTGATCTGAAGTTTGTTCTGCCCCTGGCAGTACAGCTTTAATACGTGTCTGAGTTTACTCATCGTAATCGGTTTATTGGCCATTGAAAGTGATTTAGAAAAGGCGCAGAGTTAGCCCATTCAATCAACTGTTCAGGTCAACCGATCTCAATACATTTTTAACTCAAATCAGGTGGTCAATTTGCTCCGGAAAGTGGTGGTCACTTTAGTCCGGAATCAAGTGGTCACATTCAAACGGAAATCAGTGGTCACATTATGCGGAATCTCCATTTAAAGAGATAAAAGAAGCATATGACTTACTTATAGACGATATAAAAAGAGCACAATACGACCAGCAGAATAATTTCAAAAGCCAAAACTATTCGAATAACAACTATGAACAAATTAATTCTCAGCATCGAACATCTGAGAGAGAGCGGAGGAAAAAGACAATTCACTACACAAGCAAAGACTTAGTTTTAAGTGGTTCATACATTAATTGTAATGGAAAGAATTATTTACTTGATGACTATGACTTGGCTACTTTAAGAAAAGACGATGGTTCAAATTTTATATTTATCGGAATTGTATTCATAATAATAGGTATCTTAACAATAGCATTTTTTATTGGGACATTTTTTCTTCTTTATGGAATTTATGCCTTATTCTTTAGAGAGTACTACATTGTTCTCATTAGCAAGTATGGGGACACAGCTTTAATAAAAGGACGAAAAGGTAAAATGAAGGGTATTGTCAATAAAATAAATAAGGCAATCACAGAGAATAAAATAAATTGATTTGAGTAGAACCACGACCCCACAACAAAATG
>JAYVBN010000003.1:0-11403 GCA_043750455.1 Bacteroidia bacterium
AGCTGATAAAATGACAGAAAACCAGCAGCACGCCTTTGTAAGAGAGTATTTCTCTAATCGATAGATTTTTTGAATCTGATGAGCCATTTATTCTGATCTCCCATTTGCGCACCTGAAGAAAAAAGGTGACAAGAATCATCATGCGAGGTGACAACTATGGCTTTCGAAAATTGGCATATACGTAATTTTGATTGTTAAGAGACTAAGTTATTGCTTTTAAAAAGACCTACTAAATTATCAATTATGAAAAACATCCTCGTTCCTATCGATTTCTCGATCTACTCCCTTAGCGCAGCCAAAAGTGCTGCAGTCATTGCTTCAAAATCAGACGCAAAAATTATCCTGTTGCACATAACGGATATTCCGGTTGGTTTTGAGAAACAATCGGTAGCTCAACAACAGCAATATCCGGAATTAGAGGAGCGGCTAGTGAAAGCAAAAGTGAAGATTGACAAATTCTCGCAGCTTCCCGTTTTTGCAAATTGTTCAGTTCTTACAAACGTGAGAGGAGGAGTGGCTTTTGAACAGATAATTATTTTCGCGGAAAGAAATAAAATTGATCTTATCGTCATGGGTGTACACGGTGGTGGTGAATCGTATGGCAAATTTATTGGATCTACGGCTCAACGCGTAATGCGTTCATCCCTTTGTCCGGTGTTGGGCATCAAAAGAAGCTATAATATTGGTGGCATAAAGAAGATCCTCTTCGCGTCAGATTTCGATGAGGATGTACGGTCGGCAGTTGAAAAGGTCAAGGAACTTGCTACTGATCTCAAAGCTAACGTGGATTTGGCTTTTATTAACACACCTGGCAATTTTATAGACGACTCCACAATGGAGGGTCGGATGAAAAAGTTCATAGTCGGAGAAAGGCGGGTAAAGCTCCAAACGGTGATTCATAACAGTAATCATAGAGAGGAAGGAATTATTCAGTGCGCTAAAAAACGAAATGCAAACATGATAGCCATGGTAACTCATTTGCGAACGCACAGAGTTGGCTATCTTATTGGCATCACAGAAAGTGTTTTGTTTCAATCCAAATTACCGGTGTTGAGCATTATTATCAATCCATACAAATCTTGAATTCTTTGATGCGATTAAACCCCAATCATCAACGACCAGACTTTCATTTTTGGGTGTCGATCAGAAATAAGTTTTACGATCCCAACAAATGGCACAAACAAAATCATACCGGCCACGCCCCAAACGATTCCTCCGGCAATAATGGCCACAAGTGTAGCCAATGTATTTATGTTTAACCTATTGCTAACTGCGAATGGGAAGATCAAATTTGCTTCAAGGTATTGAACAATGGTGAAGACGAGGATCACTGCGAGCGGGTACCACGCAGAATTAAAAGTGATCCACGCCATAGTAATGGGTAAGAGCGAACCGATCATAATGCCCAGGTAAGGAATGAATGTAAGCACAGAGGCAATAAAGCCAAAGAAAATAGCATGGGGAACCCCAATAATCAGCAAGCCTATGCTATTAAGAGTTCCTACAATGAGGTAGACAATCGCCATCCCCTTAATAAAATTATAATAGGTGCCAATTGTAAGAGACAAGATCTTTTTCAAGTCATCTTTTCGTTCTTGTGGAAATAAATGAAAAACTACTTTTACCAGCCTATTCCTATGGTATAAAATCAAGGCGGCAAATACAGGAACGATAATTAGTAATACAGCAGAATAAGCAGAGGCACTTAGAAATGATGGAACACTGTTTACTAAAAAATTAGCCACTCGGCCAGCAAATTCCTGTACCCATCTATCTTGTTGCGCCTCAGTAATCGAGTAATAGTTGACCAATGATTGCGTTATTTCGGTAATCAGCCCATGAGTTTTTAGTTGAATCGTTGGCCATTCTTTTAAGAACATGCTGAACTGCTTTGCCAGTAGTAGTAGGATGACGCCAGTTAATAAAAACAGAAGAAGCAGGCCAATAAAAATTGAGGTAGCCCTTCCTATTTTTTTTTGCTCAAGCCAGGAGCAAACCGGATATAAAATAAAACTAATGAGTGCGGCAAAGCTTAACGGTACAAAGAGATCGCGGCCTAAATAGAGAATGACCGATCCAAAAAGTATGTATTTAAGAATACGCAAATAGTGATCTTTTTCGTTCAGACCGGTTCGATTATATTTTGTAAGGGGGTAACTCATTTTATTCTGAATTTTTGGAGCAACGAAGCAACTTGTCGCAAGATAACTTATTGCGGTGTTATTTTCAGATTCTTCTAATCACTGCAACGGCCTGAAAGAATATGACAATAATCATTTTTTTGAATGGCAACAGTCATCTTTAAAGGCCAAATCAAATTATATTTTTATTTAAAATTTAAGAACATGAAAAAGATACTAGTACCTTGTGATTTTTCGGAGCCCGCTGTGGAGGCCTTTCGGTTTGCGATTGACATAGCCTCTAAAAACGATGGTTTGATTACTGTCTTGAAAGTATTAGACATACCTCTTGTGTACGATACAGCATTTGGAACGCCTACGTACATTGATAACTCAGGATTGTTGTCTGAGCTGCAAAAAGATGCCAGAAAAAACTTTGAAAGGTTGGTGAAGAAGTATGGCAAGGGATATTCTAATGTAAAGTTATCTGTCATTCAGGGACCAACCTCCGTTATGATCCGCGACTTTATTGAAGAAAAGAAATTCAGTTTGGTGGTAATGGGTACGCACGGGTCTTCGGGCTTGCAAGAATTTTTTGTGGGCTCAAATGCGGAGAAGATCGTGAGATTCTCCAGAGTGCCTGTGTTTGCTATACGAAAAGCTATGCCGGTTTCATCTATTAAGAATATTGTTTTTCCAACCTCCTTGCATTCGGATCAATCTGATTTTATTAAAAAACTAAAAGTGCTTCAGGAGTTTTTTGGAGCTAAACTCCATATACTTTTCCTGAACACGCCTTTCAATTTTATCCGCGACAATGAATTGAAGGACTATGCCAGCCGTCATAAATTCACAAACTTCACACTTAACCTACGGCAAGATCGTTACGAGCCAGATGGTATAATTTCTTTTGTACAAGAAATTAAAGCAGATATGCTGGCCATGGCAACTCACGGAAGAAAAGGGTTATCGCATTTTATTGCGGGTAGCATTACAGAAGATGTAGTGAACCATATCGAATGTCCCGTTTGGACATATGCTTTGAAAAAATAGAATTCAGTTATCTCTATCATTAGAAATCATTTATGAAAAATATTTTGGTTCCTACCGATTTCTCGGATTGTGCACAAAACGCAGCGAAGGCAGCCGTGTTGATAGCTGCCAGGTTAAAAGCGGAGATTCACTTTTTGCACATTATGGCAAGTCCTCCGGTGGCGCGCGTGCCACATGAGAAAAAAAGTACCGCCAAAAATTTAGAAGAGTCTCATGCTCGCAATGGACTTAACCTGTTAGTGGCAATGGCCACGCAAGCTGGACTAAAAGCAACACCTTTGTTGGTTTTTGATAGGGGAAATGAAAAAATCGAAAATTATATTAACCCTTTTAAAATTGATTTAATTGTTATGGGCTCTCATGGGGCTACAGGTATTCGCGAGTTAGTGATTGGCTCTAATACGCAACGACTGGTTCGCCATTCTCCTGTGCCGGTATTGGTTGTTAAAAATATGATTGCCGGATCCTTTAAAATAGAAAGCATTGTTTTTGCTTCTACCTTCAAAGAAGATATTGCACCTGCACTTGATCAGGTTGTTAATTTTGCCAGACTATTTAAGGCAACGGTGCACATGCTTTTCATAAATTTCATTGATAAATTAACTGATCAAAAAAGTATTGAGGCCATTGTGCAAAAGCTTACCAGGTCTTATCCCGATGTTTCATTTACCAGTAATACGGCTGAGGCAAATGATGAAGAGTGGGGGATACATCAGTTTGTTGAAATGATCGATGCTGATTTGATAGCCCTAACCACGGGTGACAAGACGGGCTTTCTGGTAAAGCATAGCGTGGCAGAGGATTTGGTGAACCATGAAAAGATTCCGGTGTTGGTGATCGGCAGGATTGGCTAACTGAGGTTTAATCCTTGTATGCATCACATCCTGAAGCCGAATTTCCATTCGCACGGGGTGCATTTCAAATTGTCGCGGCTGGCAATAGGTCAAAATATTTCGTTCCTACGGAACTTGTTTCAAAACGATAATTCTCGCGCTACCAATATTTAGCCTCTCTGAGGCTTCAGTCCCTACGGGCCTGTAGGGGCGAAATATATGAACGCGGCAATTTGATATGCACCCTTCGCACGTGTAGGGAAATAAAATTTTATAACTTTACGACTCGTAAAATGGAAAAAGGCTAGCCGTCAGCACCGGCACTGCTTGCCTAGTGAAATTCTAACGAATAAAAGGTTTTGTAGTTCAACGCCCGCCTGGCTGACGGATAGGGATAGAATACCTGCCTGCCGGAAGGCAGGGAAGTTTCCTAAACTTTTGATGCTGTTTTAAGGAGAGAGGAGATTTTTATTATAAAGAAGAATGAATAACTAGCATTTAGAGAAAAATTTGGTTTCGTAGTTCAACGGATAGAATAGAAGTTTCCTAAACTTTTGATCCCAGTTCGATTCTGGGCGAGACTACATAGCCCACCAAAGCTTTGGCGAAGGTGGGCTTTCTTATGAGGCTGCGACTCTGCGAAGAAATTAGAAAACTGACTGAACCGTTGGCCTTCTTTTTTAGCGGCTTGCCTATAAGGCAGACTCCCTATCTTTACCCAAATTTCAAGGTCAACAATTTTCCCAAGCACCTTAATTTCTGTTTTGAAAAAGTTTACCATTTTCACCAGGCTCTTCTTAACACACACCGCTATCGGATTAGTTTCGGTAGTTAGCCTGTCTGTTATTTTTTATTTCCTCCTGTTGAATGCGTTGATTCAGCGTACGAGCAATCAACTTTCCTCCCTCAATATCTTGAAGAAGAATCATACTGAAGAGTATTTCAATGAAAGGCAGAAGCACCTGGAGTTGCACTTTGGTGAGAAAAAAATAGAAATGAACGACCTGTTTTCATTGAAAGAGGAATTATCGATTGTTAAGGAATTGTATGATTTTAAATCCATTGTGGTAGTAGATGTACAAATGCAGAAAATCACGACTACCTCATCCGATAGTCTCTTGATGGAAGTGATCAAGTCCTTTAGTCAAAAGCAAAAGACAGTGGAGAAATTTCAAATGATTGAAGCTGCCTCTTTCATTCCCATCCAGAATACCATCCCGATTTATATTATTCCGGTTTCTGATGGGAGTGCTGTTTCAGGATATGTATTTATTGAAGACGATTTTAATACCATCCAAAGGATACTGAAGGAAACAACAGGCATGGGGAATACAGGGGAATCTTATCTGGTGGGAAATGATTTAAAGATGCGATCGCGTTCCCGGTTTTATCCCGAGCAATCTCCCTTGTCTATAGAGGTCAATACAGAGGCAGCAAGAAATTCTTTTATCGGCTCTGAGGAGAGTGGAATAATTTTGGACTATCGCGGTGTGAAGGTCTTAGCTGTTTATCGTAAGATTAATTCCCCATATGTACAATGGGCTTTGATTTCTGAAATTGATTTTGAGGAAGTGATGAAGCCCATGGTGGAAGCGAGAAACTATATCATTCTGGCCACCGTACTTATCATGATCGTCATCATTTCAATCACTCTTTTTATTTCGAATGCCATCTCCAAACCAATTCTTCATCTTAAAAAGATTATTATTCAACTATCAAAGGGCGTTATTCCTTCCATAGATGCAAAACTAGATGATGACAGTGAGCTAGGTCAAATTGCCAAGGCTATTGATGAGTTGGTAATAGGACTAAAGCGCACTACATTGTTCGCTGACGAAATTGGAGCGGGAAAATTTAATGCTCCCTACACAGCTCTTAGTGACAAGGACACATTGGGTTATGCCCTCATTCAAATGCGGGATAAGTTGAAGACGCTTTCGGAAGAACAAGTACGGCTAATTCGTGAGAAGGCCTCTGCTTTAATGGAAGGTCAGGAAAATGAACGAAAGCGTATTGTTCGGGATTTGCACGATGGTGTCGGTCAACTGCTCACCGGAATTCGTCTTCGTGTACAAATGATGGAACACGAAGAGAAACTGAGAGATGAAATTATGAATCTCATCAATGAAACGATTGTGGAAGTAAAAAGAGTCTCCTACAATGTGATGCCCAATGCGCTTGTAGACTTTGGACTAGAGGCCGCCTTGCGCGGATTGTGTGACAATGTCAGGAAATATACTTCGATGACGATTGACTTTAACTATGTGAAGGAATTTGATCATACCCTGAGTTTTGATATTAGTATTGCCATCTTTAGAATTGTGCAAGAGGGATTCAACAATTGTATGAAGCATTCTGGTGCTACCCATGCCGACCTGGATGTGCTGGATAGGGAACACCAACTTTACGTACTCTTAAAAGATAATGGCCACGGATTTGACGAAGGTTCGGTAAATTCAGGCACTGGTTTTGGTTTGAGCAGTATGAAAGAAAGAGCCAAATTGTTAAACGGGAATTTAGAAATTCATTCCATGGAGGGTCAGGGCACGACTATTGAAGTTACCATTCCTATCGCGCATAACGAACGAAGCCATGCATAAAATTAAAGTAATGTTGGCGGACGACCATGCGCTGATCCGTGAAGGCTTCCGATCGCTGCTGGGAAAAAATGAATTGTTTGAGATAGTGGGAGAAGCTGAAAATGGAAGAGAATTGATCGAGAAGATTGCCAACACTAATCCCGATGTTGTGCTCACCGATATCAGCATGCCTCAGATGACGGGGTTGGAAGTGATGGAACGGATCAAGAAGACCAGGCCTGAAATCAAATTTATCATCCTCACCATGCACGAAGAACGTGAATATGTGATGCGGGCGTTGACGGCTGGGGCCGAAGGTTATTTATTTAAGAACGTTGAAAAAGCGGAACTCGAAAGAGCTATTAAAACTGTTTATGATGGTGAAAAATATTTCAGTGCTGCCATCACCACTATTTTAGCTGAGTATGTGGCCAAACCGGCCCGCACCCAAGTGGCAGAAATTACACCCCGCGAAAAAGAAGTGTTGGAACTGGTGGCGGAAGGTTACAGTACCAAGCAGATTGCAGATAAGTTGGGCATTAGCATCCGAACGGTAGAATCGCACCGCATCAATATGCTCAAGAAGCTCGAAGTCAGTAATACAGCTGAGCTTATCCGTAAATCCATCCAATTGAAGTTTATCGAAAGTGCCAAATAGAGGCTTTTTAGCCATCTCTCAGGGTAAATACGGATAGCCAATCGGTATAAGTCCTGACCAAGGCACACAGCTTAGTCTCGTTCATTTGCATATAAATGTTAATGATATGAGACAACTAATAATGATCGTATGTTTGATGTTGGCCGCTAACTTAGTTTTTGGTCAGAAACGCGTGGACAAGGATCCTTCTTATTCTGTGAACAACTACAAGCACCCCAATAAATCTGCGTATGCCCGCCAGCATAAACTGGATAAGTCAGTGCAATTGCAAACGGCTATGGTGACCGATAATGGGGATTATAAACACCCTGTCAGCAAAGAAGTAGTGACCCGTAAGGCTACTCTTTCGACCAGGAAAGATGACAAGACAAGAAAATCAGAGAAGCATCCATTAGGACTTTAAAAGTTCGGATCAGCAAATTATACTAACCGGAGTCTACGCTCCGGTTTTTTTTGCCTCTTTAGTTAATAAGCTATTAACAAATTTGATAAGCAGTGTGAATTAGAGCATCGCTCTTTCTATTTTTGGTATGTTAAATATTTTTCTCCATGCCAAAATTTTTTAGTTGTTCAATTACCTTGTCATTACTCCTTTTATTCACTGTTGCTTCGTTCGGACAGAATACATCCAAGCTTCCCTATTATGATTCCACCTGGTCAAAACCATATGAACCCTTTCGGATAGCTGGCAATCTTTATTATGTAGGTACATACGATCTCGCTTGTTATTTAATTGCCACACCTCATGGACATGTCTTGATTAATTCAGGGTTGGCAGAGTCTGTTCCTCTGATTCGCAAAAGTGTGGAGACTTTGGGTTTTAAGTTTACGGACATTAAAATCTTACTCACCACGCAAGCGCATTACGACCATGTGGCTGGCTTAGCAGAAATAAAAATGATGACGGGTGCGCAACTGATGGTGCACGAAGGAGATGCACAAGTGTTGGCTGATGGTGGAGCATCCGACTTTGCACTCAAAGGAAAAGATATCATGTTTGAACCTATTAAAGCTGAACGACTGTTGCATGATGGTGACACCATACAAATGGGAGAAACAAAATTGTTGGCGCTTCATCATCCCGGTCATACCAAAGGTGCAACAAGTTTTTTAGTGGATGTCAAAGACGAGGAGCGCTCGTGGAAAGTGTTGATTGTAAACATGCCGAGTATTCTTACCCAAACCAGGCTCTCCGGAATGCCTGCCTATCCGAATGTGGGTAAAGATTATGCTTACACGTTGAAGTCATTGAGTAAACTTCAATTTGATCTTTGGGTATCCTCTCATGCCGGTCAGTTCAACATGCATGACAAACGAAAACCAGGTGATCCCTATCGCCCTGAAGTATTTGAAGATCGTGCCGGCTATGAAGCTACAGTCAATAGTTTGCAGCAGGAGTACAATAGGAGATTGAATAGTGAGTAATAGTTCAAGATCATAGTCTGTTGTAAGAACTCAATGAAGCGAATAAACAATTCCTGCCAAGAGGTTCAGTGTATTTGATTTGAGATACTTTGAACTGTGGATTGGAAATTGATAGAATTGCAACGTACTAATGTTGACAAGTCCATAATTATCAGACAAGGATAGCTTAACGCTTAACTTCTCACCTAAAGCAACTTGAGAGGAAAATCCCAGTGAAAGGCCAGCATCGAATCGTGTGTACTTCTCTGAAGCTTCTGCGAATGTGGTAGTTATTGAATTGTACATGAAATAATCATTTACTGTAGAATTTAACAGACAGTTTATAAAACCACCAAGTTCACCACTGAATTTGACTTTTTCCCCGACCGTATACCGTGCCCTAACAGGTAAGCTTATATGATCAAATGATGTTGTTAAGTCCAGATTACCTATAGAGCTTCCATATTCAAATGGAAAGTTCCCCCGAATGGTTGTGCTCTGATAGAGAAGCTGGGCGCCTAGTGAAAATTTTTCATTGAAATAGTAACTTGATCCCACGCCTAAGCTAAAGTCTATAATCGAATAATAATTCGCCTTTGTTTCGAAAACTGGGTCAGTCAGGTTGCTACGCAGCGTGCCCATATTTGGACCAAGCATGAATTCAATGTCCTTAATTTGAGCCCATGATGATGACATCGTGAACAAACAAAACACATGCAGGAATACTATTTTTCCCATGATCGAGTAGTTAAAGATTTGAAAACGCTGAGTCAATTCAATATACGGAACTCTAACGATTGAAATTTTACAAGCTTACTTTATTCAGATAAAATCTTTCACTTTCTTTCTTTCTTCACAGATTTCCGTTTTCGGGACTCTGCGCCTTTGTTTGCGATATCATTGGACTCTGATCCAAACAAATATAATCCTCTCCATTCCCTCAACCGTTTGATTGGGTAATAAGTAATTCTTACTGTTTGAATTTCGTAACTATCCCTTTGAAATTTATTCAAAAAGCGATGGTAAATGCTATTTCTTTGTAATCAGAGACCTTCCCTTTGCTTCCCCCCTTCCCTTTGCCGGTGTTCTTCACCGGCAAACTATTTCACTAAATTAATTCTTAATTCGCGTTGGTTAAGAACACTGTGAAGAACACCAACGCGGGCGAAGCCGGTCTTTGCTGCCGTTGCCAACGCTTTGTATATAAAGCAAAAGGCAAGCGTTATTATCAACAACCATTTTTAAAAGAAGGGATTACATTGGGGTAGAGGTGATGATCGTCTTGAAATCTAAAAAGCAGAGTCAGGCACTCTGCTTTTTTTATGATGATGCTCTTTGAAACAAAAGTAATAAGGTTATTTTTCCTGCCGAACGGACACATCAGAGAAATGACCCTCTGTTCCTACCTCCACCCACAAACCAATCGCTCCTGAAGAATCCGCTCCGTGTTTCAAATCATTTACAATCAGGGATGGCTGTTTATTGTCGTTTATAAAAAGTTTTGCCTGCGAGTCTTTTACAACAATCTTCAATTTTATCCATTCATTCAATCCCATATCCGAGTAGGACTCATACTGCTCAGGTGCTTCTTTTCTAAGTCTGTCGAATTTATAATCTGGAAAAGAAAAATATTGAAGAGAATGATTTCTTCTTATCTGATTATCGTTTCTTCCATTCAATGGACGAATATAGATGCTCTCAAATTTTGAGTTGCTATCATTTATTCTAAAAGCCACACCGATGAACCCACGAGCCTGCTCTGGAGCATCAGGGAGAAGTTTACTGAGTACAGTTACTTCGATCGTACCGTTCTCAAATTCAACACCTTTCAGTTTGACGAAAGTAGGCTCATCAACTGCTTTGATGGTGGAATCTTTTATAACTCTCACCACTTCCTTACCATTCAAGGTTTCGATAGACATGGATACGTTGACTGCTTCCAGTTTGTTTCTATCTAATTTCAGAATCTGTGAGTACACGTTGATTGAAGAAACAGTGGAGCAAATGACTAGCAGGTATAGTAACTTCTTCATTCTATATCTTGATTTTAGCCTCACTCAAAGTTACCGTTTTTCCTAGAGCGCAAAATTCATGCAGATCACCAAAGACTTCAATTCGAATGGATTGATCAATGCCTCCAACATATCTTTGATCAAAGCCACTATCTTTAATCAACTCTTCAATTTTGACTTGGGAAATAAATTGATGCTAATCAACGAGGGCTGTGATCTTGTTCTTAGATCGTCAGTACCCTATTGATTATACAAAAAGATTTGGTTTGCCTTTAGGGTATGATTTTGAAATTAATTAAAGGGCGAGTAAATGCAAATGAGAATAGCTGTCTTCGTTTAACTAGCCTTTAATTTTCCTTACTATTCCTGTAGTAACTAGAATTAACATTTTCGATCCTGATTCGAAAGCAACCTCTGCAAATTTATCATTCCCCATTTTTTTTATTGTTTTTAATTCGCCCTTACCATAATTCATATGGAAAATGAAATCGCCTACCTTTAGTTTATCAATTTCTTCATGCTTAGTAATGGGGTCACCAACAAAGTTTGGAAGAGGAGAAATTATTGGTAATTGACTTTCTTTCTTTTCTGTATTTTCATTTTGATGGGTTGCTGAAATATTTTGTGTTTCGTTTGTTTGAGAAGACCCAATGTGTAAGCGGTTGAGTAGTGAATTGATCTCAAGTTTATTCGCAAAAGTTTTCTTCAGCACGTCACTCAACGATTCGATTTCATTTTGAACCG
>JAYVBN010000004.1:0-2024 GCA_043750455.1 Bacteroidia bacterium
GAATCAATAGTGATGGCAGTTACATGAATTGGTCTCCTTTTAATTACATCACTTTCTACAAATACCCAACTCCTCAGAGTAGCACGTATACCACTTGGAAGAAAGTTGAATGATTTTTTAATTGAGCAGTTCAGATACATGCAAGTCTAAAGACCTAAGGGAAGTCCTTTGTGGAAAAAGGAATTATTATATTTGCGCCAAATCCCGGATGTAATAATCTTCAATGAAGCAATTCCTAACAAATCTATACACCAGAATAGTGGCCAGACCGGCATTCAAAACATTTAATACCTATTTGGTAAAAATCGGTTTAAAAGGATTGGGCCTTCTCTACTCTCATGAGGACACAAAAAATAACGGTGAGTCTTTTTTTATGAAGACGGCCATTCATGATTTTAAGGTGTCGAATTTATTTGATGTGGGCGCCAATAAGGGAAACTATGCAAAGTTGTTTATGGAGCTGGGTTTTAAGAACGACATCTATTGCTTTGAACCGCACCCAACAACTTTTAATTACCTTAATGATGCTATTAGCATAGATCAGGTCAAGAAATTTAATCTGGCGTTTTCAAAAGAAAGTGGTTCATTTCCAATATTTGATTATGCGACCGAGGATGGTTCTGAGCATGCGTCACTTTTTAAAGACGTTATCGAAAAAGTTCATAAAGGTAAAACGACAAGTCATTTAGCCTCGGTAAGTACAATTGATGAGTTTCTTGAAACGAATAAAATAGTAACCATTGGCCTCCTTAAAATTGATACAGAAGGAAACGAGTACAATGTATTGTTGGGCGCACAGAAAAGTTTAAAAAACAATAGAATAGATTATATCCATTTTGAATTCAATGAAATGAATGTTGTAAGTCGCGTTTTCTTAAAGGACTTCTTCATTCTTCTTGAGAATTTTAATTTGTATAGATTATTACCGAGTGATTTCTTACCTCTCACGTATGATCATTCATTGATGAATGAATTGTTTTCTTACCAAAGTATCGTAGCTATAAGAAAGGATTTGGATATCCAACGAAAGCTCGCCTAAGCGAGGAATTGGTAAACGGTAACTTGCCTCTGACTTTAAGTAAAAACAAATGAAGCTTAGTGTAGTCATTCCTGCCCACAACGAAGAAGGATCTGTTAAAACAACGATCACGGAACTATTTGCTAGTCTTCACCGCGCAAATATTCCACACGAGATCCTGGTAGTGAATGATAACTCCAGAGACAACACGGAAGCCATTCTAAAATCGTTGACGACTGAAATACCCACGCTGGTTTATATTAATAATACAGGGCCAAATGGGTTTGGTTATGCGGTGCGCTTTGGTCTGGATAGATTTTCGGGAGATTGCGTGGCCATCATGATGGCAGACCTGTCCGATTCCCCGGATGACTTGATCAAATTTTATCACAAAATGACTGAAGGCTATGATTGCGTCTTTGGCAGCCGTTTTAGCGCAGGAGGCAAAACATACGACTACCCAAAGTTGAAATTGGTTATCAATCGCATTGCCAACGGCATCGTTCAACTGGCTTTCGGAATGAGGTACAATGATACGACCAATGCATTCAAGCTGTATAAACGAGAGACCATTAATGGTATCAAACCTTTTTTAGCACCCCATTTCAATTTAACCCTTGAACTTCCACTGAAGGCCATTGTACGAGGATATTCTTATGCGGTTGTTCCTAACTCCTGGACCAATAGAAAATCAGGCGAATCAAAATTAAAAATAAGAGAGATGGGCAGCCGATATTTTTTCATTTTACTTTATTGCCTGATAGAGAAATTCTTCTCGAGAGGCGACTTTAACAAACCTGGCAGCAAAAAGTAAAGCATCCGAGTAGCACCACATGATCAAAAGTATTAATCCTTATATTTTGAATTCATTGAAGCTAAGCCGATTGACAATAACAAGGGGAATCACCCTGGGCTACTTCTTTGTTCTATGCACCGCATTCAGACCTTTTACCATTGAGGGTAAAAATATTTTACTCTTTGCCTATGCTGCATTGGGAGTCGGCTT
>JAYVBN010000005.1:0-4579 GCA_043750455.1 Bacteroidia bacterium
TTCGCTCATCATATTTGGAGGCGGCTTTGATGCGCGGCCGGTAAGCGAACTGGCAAAATCACTGGGATGGAATGTGTCCGTTACCGATGAATGTGTCGCCCACATTGCACCCATCTTTTTTCCCGCAGCCGATAAGCTTTCTCTTTGCCAGCGCGAATTCATTGATCGCGATTTTATAATCACACCCTACACGGCTTGTGTACTGATGTCACACAACTACGAATACGATCGCGATGTTTTAAAGAAACTGATCAAGACTGAAACGCCTTATATTGGCATTCTTGGTCCGCGAAAGCGCTTTGACAAAATGCAGTTAGAGTTTTCAAATCAAAGCATTCAACTTTCGCCAGAAGATTATTTAAGAATTCATTCTCCTATCGGCCTTGATATAGGTGCGGAAGCCCCTGATGAAATTGCCGTTTCCATCATCGCAGAAATCCAAAGCAAGTTCGCCAATCGTTCTGGAGGATTTTTAAAATATCATCCTGGCCCCATTCACCATCGCGATCCGCAAAATGATCAGGTTTTTAAGCAGGTCTATCTCGGCAATCAGGATATTAAAAAATCTGTGTAACTGTTTGGCATTAAAAAAGTGTCTTAAATTTTGCTTGAAAACCCTCAATACCTTTTCATTTTCAGAGTGCTAAATTCTTAAACTATCCTTAACATGAAACCCCTGTCCTTACTTTTTCTATTCCTTTTACATTTTATTATCTCCTTTAGTCAATCCCAATTATCCGAAGATGCCTATACCCGTTATGAGCTACTTGACCCTGATACTCAAAGCTTTCGAATCATTTACGAGGTAAGTTCGACAACACCGGGATTGCAATTTTACTACAACACATTGCGCAACGGCAGCGGACATACTGTAAACAGTGTAGTTGACATGATGACCGGAAAAGATCTTGAGTGGACTATTGTTGGCGGGATAGCTGCGAGAAAATCGGGTTTTTCAGAAGCAGAGCCTGATGGAGAATACCTAAAAATAAAATTAGGAAGGTCGGTTCCACCTGGTTGTGAATATCGATTGAAGATTGATAAAACGTACAAAGATGACGCGAGCTATTATAAAAAAAATGACATAATTATTTTTGACAGATCTTTAGGAATCAAGAGAAATGCTGTCGTACTACCCAAAGGATATGAATTGGTTAAATGCAACTATCCCTCCCAGATTGTGCTAGAGCAAGATGGAAGAATTAAAGTGAGCTTTATTAATGCTGGGCCACAAGATGTTCCATTTCACCTTGAAGCAAAGAAACTTCCGGATTCTGTAGATCTCACTATTGCAAAATCTGCTTTCATTGAAAGCAATGAAGTAGGGCAAGGTCGCGACAAGTCAAAAGCAAGGATCAACTTTGATTTTCCCGAAAGATCAAACCAAACAAGGGAGATTGTTTATTTCTTGGAGCAGCCCGAAACTCATTCTTTCCGCCTTTACCATGATTACACCGAAACTAAAGAAGGAACTGATCGCTACATTAATGTAGTCCGCACAGGAAGTAAGGCGTCCAACCCATCTGCTAAAATGCTTGACACCGGAAAGGAGTTAAAAGTTGAAACGATAAAAGGAGGAGTGATAAGCGATAGAGGTTTAGACATTGGTGAGCCTGTCACATCAGAAACAGAAATTGTTGTCATTTGGTATGACGCTATTAAAAAAGGACAAACAGCACGATTGCGAATTGAAGAGACGTATACCGATGCCAACCGATATATCCTAAATGGAAATGAGTTTATTTTCGATCGGGCATTTGGCCGACCATTCAATACTGTTGTTTTGCCAGAAGGATGGTTTATAACAGCCAACGCTATCCCAGCAACAGTTGATATTCAGGATGGAAGAGTTAGCCTCACTTATGTCAATGACTCTCCTGGGGATATTGAAGTTTACGTGAAGGGAAGAAAGAAATGAGCACCGGTTTTGTACGGTGCCTAGTGTAGTGGTTATTTAATTTTGCAACATCGGTTTCAAAAGTTCGACCCCACAGAGGTCGTATGTCCATAGCAAAAACATTTCTTAGATACGAACTTAGAATCGGAAAAGATTACGTATAAGCATAGGTATGAAATACTATGTCATTTCAATACTATTGATAATAACATTTAGATCATTTGGTCAAAGATCTAATGATAATCTCCCAACTCCCCCTAACTGTGTTTGGTTAAGGGACAGCTTATTTATTGATAAAACTGAAATCACAAATATCGATTGGCTCGAATATTTACATTACTTGCGTACTGACTCTTCCATCGTTCAATACAAGCAGGCCTTGCCAGATACAAATGTATGGCTAGCTACTAATGACACCCTGAAATGGAAGCATTATCGTAGAGATTCTACCTATCGTTTTCACCCAGTGGTGGGGATTACTAAGAATCAAGCTGAGAATTATTGCCGATGGTGGTCTGAAATGGTAAATGTCCGCGTGAACGATCCTGAGTTTCGGAAAAAATTTATGAATGGAAATAATGCTAAGTTGAGTTTTGCTTTTCGATTACCAACAGAAGAAGAATGGATCTTCGCTGCAATGGGTGGCTTAGATTTGTCAATTTACCCATTTGGATTTACAGACTATTTGCAAAAGGTATCATTAATAGATGATTGGAAATTCTATTATGACAAAATGCCATTCAAAAACATAAATGAAGATGACTTTGAAAGCTTATTCAAAGATTTTCGAAGAAAAGGTAAAGAATCATTTTTCAATTGTTTGCTTCCTTTTGGTATCCTCTTCAACTATGGCGTCTTAGCGCCACTATCGACACAACGTTCGCAAATTGTAGATAAATATAATTTGATTTATGGATATCAATCTGTCTTCAAGCCAAATGCATATGGAATTTATGATATGATTGGGAATGTATCTGAAATGGTTGCAGAATCTGGAATTTCTAAAGGAGGAAGCTGGGCTGATTATTTGGAAGATTCTAAACTTATCAAACAACAGAAATACACAAAGCCTACCTCATGGCTGGGCTTTCGTTGTGCATGTGAGATTATTTCCAAAAACTAATGTCTATTCACAAATATTCGAATAACATATGATTGGCATCATCCTCCTGGCAGCCGGCTCTTCATCCCGCATGGGGCAATCTAAACAGTTGTTAAAAATTGAAGGGGAACAACTTTTGTTAAAGTCAACGAAGTTGGCTCTTGCCTCAAAGGCTAATAAAGTTATTGTGGTATTGGGTGCCAACGAGTCGGCTCATCGAAAAGTAATTGAGCAATTGCCCATTGAAATCATCACTAATAAAGATTGGCAACAAGGAATGGGAAGCTCTTTAAAAAAGGGAATGAAGGAATTACTTTTGATCGCTCCAAAAATGGAAGCCGTGCTGGTCATGGTTTGTGATCAACCTTTGCTTACTGCTGAACATCTCAATCAGATTATTAAAAAATTTGAACTCACTAAAAGCCCGATTGTAGCCTCTTATTATTCAGGCTCAGCAGGTGTACCTGCTTTGTTCTATAAATCTCTTTTTGAAAAATTGTTGAACGTTGACGATCAATCCGGGGCGAAAAAAATAATCCTGCAACATAAAGAAGTAGTTCAAACGATAGACTTCCCGCAAGGGTCTATTGACTTAGATACGCCTGAGGATTATCAGACTTTCATCAGCTAGCGTTGTTGACCGATTACATGAAACTAAACAGTAACTTCCTCCGACACAATCTCCAAACCTGCTTGTTGCATTGCACCAAACCCTCCGTATATGTTCAGCAAGTTTTTGAATCCATGTTTCTTCATTAATGAAATGGCCATCATAGAACGATAGCCACCACCACAATGCACGAGATATGGCTTCGATTTATCAAATGAGGTGAGATTGCCAGGCATTTCAGCCAGTGGAGCAAACACGGCATCTTTCACATGGCTGATATTCCACTCGCTCGGTTTGCGCACATCCAAAACCATAAGTCCGCTGTTCACTTCTGCTTTCATCTGTTCGGCAGTAATCGACTCTATCACCTCAAGTTTGGCGTCCCATGCTGCTACGCCACCCTCCAAATAACCAATTACATTTTCGTAGCCCACACGTGCAAGACGAAGTATTGACTCGTCTTCTTTTCCTACCTCAGTAATTAAAACCAATGGTTGCTTTATATCGATGAGAGTACCTACCCAAACTGCGTATTGTCCATTTAATCCTATGTTCAAAGCACCAGGCACAAAACCTTTTTCGAAATCATCGGGCATACGGGTATCCAACATCAAGGCTCCTTTTGCTACCTCTGCTTTGAAAGCTTGCAATGTCAACGGCTTTCTATTTTCCTTCATCACGAGTTCAATTGGATCGTAGCCCATCTTGTTGATGCGTGCATCTTCAAAGAAGTACTGTGGTGGTGGAAGAATGCCTTCTGTCAATTCCTTAATAAATTCCTCCCTGCTCATATCCTTCAGGGCATAATTAAACTTCTTCTGTTCTCCAATGGTAGAAAAAGTTTCCTTGCCAATATTCTTTCCGCACGCAGATCCAGGGCCATGCGCAGGGTAAACAATTACATCATCCGGCAGCGTCTTTATTTTCTTATTTAACGAATCGTACATCATGCTGGATAGTTCCTCTTGGG
>JAYVBN010000006.1:0-14168 GCA_043750455.1 Bacteroidia bacterium
ATCACCTTTCAGGTAAAAGATGCTTCCGGTAATTTCAATGACTTTGATTGGGCTAGCTTCTATACTTATCCACTCTGTGAAGTTGTTGGGTTCTATGGAAGGTTTCCGATTCTTTCAAAAGACCTGAATCAACCCAGTCCTCTTGAGGGCACAATTCAATACGCCATGAACTCAGCTGGATTTAATATCATCTTTAGTATCAAAACACTTCGATTGAAGGTAAAAATAATTGACCGTGCTTTGAATAACAGCAATGAAATTATCACCCCGGAATTTACCCTTCAATCGATTAAAAAATAATATTCAATCAATATAGAGGAGGAAATTGATCGGGCTCGGTTTCTCTGACGAGCGCATAAACCTTTTCGTATATCTCCTCCACGTTTGGTTTGGAAAAGTAGTCGCCATCTGATCCATAGGCAGGTCTATGTTCTTTGGCGGTGATGGTGAGTGGTTTTGAATCTATAAACTGATAAGCACCTTGCTCCTCCAAAACTTTTTGCATCATAAAAGCAGTAGCCCCTCCTGGCACATCTTCATCGGCAAAAATAATACGGCTTGTCTTCTTGATTGATTCAAGAATAGAATGATGAATATCAAAAGGTAGCAATGTTTGCACATCAATTACTTCACAAGAGATTCCTGTTTTTTCAAGTTCATTCGCTGTATCCATCACCACCCGACACATGGAGCCATACGTAACGATAGTAACATCATTGCCCTCTTTCAAAATCTCCGGAACACCCAATGGAACAGTAAAGGTTGAAATATTATCTGGTAATCGTTCTTTCAATCTGTAACCATTCAGACATTCTATAATCAAAGCAGGATCGTCTGACTGAAGCATGGTATTATAAAATCCAGCCGCCTGAGTCATATCGCGAGGCACCAAAGTATATATCCCGCGCAAGCTGTGAAGTATCATTCCCATTGGGGAGCCGGCATGCCAAACTCCTTCAAGTCGATGACCCCTTGTGCGGATGATTAAGGGTGCTTTCTGCCCACCTTTTGTTCGGTATTGCAAACAAGCAAGGTCATCAGACAAAATCTGAAGAGCATATATAAAATAATCGAGGTATTGAATTTCTGCAATAGGGCGCAAACCTCTCAAGGCCAACCCAATTCCCTGGCCAATGATAGTACACTCACGAATGCCGGTGTCAGTTACCCGCCACTCCGAATACTTGTCCTGTAAGCCAACAAAAGCCTGATTAACATCACCTATTCTTCCTACATCTTCTCCAAACGCAAGAATTGTTGGATCACGATCCAGAGCAGCATTGAAACAAGCATGCAAAACTTCGCGTCCATCAATCAAAGGCGATGAGTCTGAGTAAACAGGTTTAATCTCATTCACATGTAAAGCTGACCACTCCGATTGACTATACAGGTGTGAACTGTATCGATCTTGCGCATCTTTCATTACTACTTCCACCCATTCTATAATGCGAGTGCGTGTATCTGAAGTAGATGATGTTAATAACCTAAGTGCTCTCTTCGCAGCTTTTATGGCATCAAGCTTAAGTGGGTTTAACGTTTTATCCAGTTCCGCTTTGATCGGGCTGATTTTTTCGTTCTCTGCTACGGCCTCGGCTAACAATAGTGACAGCCTCTGCTGATCATTTTGAATGTCTTTATTAAATGATTTCCAGGCTGTATCCTTGGCGGCCTTTGCAGTTGCTTTAGCTTCTTTCTCCAGAGCTGTGATTTCTTCAGGAAGTGCAAAGCCCACCTCCAAAATCCACTCCTTCATTTTTCTGATACAGTCGTGTTCAACTTCCCATTTCAATCTATCCTTTGGCTTATATCGTTCGTGCGAACCCGAAGTTGAGTGTCCTTGCGGTTGGGTCATTTCAACTACGTGTATCAAAACAGGAACATGTTCTTCGCGGCAAATCTTTGCAGCGTTTTCATATGTGTGGCATAATGCTTCGTAGTCCCAACCTTTTACGGTAAATATTTCGTATCCCTTTTCATTTTTATTACGCTGAAACCCGCTTAGGATTTTTGAGATACTTCCTTTAGTGGTTTGATATTCTTTCGGCACTGAAATTCCATATTCATCATCCCATACGGAAGTAAGCATAGGAACCTGAAGGACTCCCGCTGCATTAATAGCTTCAAAGAACATTCCTTCGGAGGTAGAAGCATTGCCAATAGTGCCGAAGGCAATTTCATTTCCGTTAGTTGATAAATCTGTATATGATTTTAATCCCGGATTACCCCTAAAGAGTTTTGACGCATAAGCAAGCCCTACGAGTCGTGGCATTTGAGCTGCCGTTGGCGAAACATCGGCACTGCTATTCTTAAGTTGAGATAATTTCTTGAATGCACCACGTTCATCGATCATCCTGGTGGCAAAGTGACCGTTCATCAATCGGCCAGCCGATGCCGGATCAGCTTCCACATCAGGGTGAGCATATAACTGCGCAAAATATTGTTGCAATGTTAATTCGCCAATAGCAAGCATGAAGGTTTGATCTCGGTAATATCCCGCGCGATGATCTCCATTTTGAAATACCTTGGCCATTGCGATTTGCGCAACTTCTTTACCATCGCCAAATATTCCAAACTTAGCTTTGCCCATGAATACTTCTTTCCTTCCAAGCAAGCTAGCTTCTCTGCTTTCGCATGCCAGGCGGTAGTCTGCCAGAATGCCGGCAATCTTTTTTGAAGATACTCCCTGCTTAATACTTTTAAGTTGGCTCAACTGCTCTGAGTTTGGATGCACTCCAAAAATAGGTAAAAACCAGCATGGGTTCAAAACCTAAAAAAGAGCCAAAGAATATGTTGCAATCGTTAACGAGAGCCAAAGAATTTGACCCAATCGCCTCCCTTTACTTCAGGATAATTTTCAGGTGTGCGGAACAAATAAATGCCAACTGTAACAGATTTGATCTTTACCTCATCATAGTAATAACCTACACCAAGTTCCAATTCATGAATTTTTTTTTCGATGTCAGAATTGGCGATCTTAAATACCTCCACAACAATTATGTCCTTAGGCTGGCTTGTTTTTATCGCAAATGGATAGTCTTTCAAAGCATACAGTTTAAAACCTTCCACCTTTGCGGAAAACTGATATTCCAATCCATCCTTATACACCTCATAATACATCATCCCCCTCCTCAAAGAGCCATAAAATGCGTATAAAGAGTTCGAATTCATGATCTTCAAAAATTCTTAGTTTGATCTATTTCCATCGTTTCGGGTATTATCTTTGCGCACCTGATCAGACTTAAATAAATCTATATGATAGTTGGCGTACCCAAAGAAATCAAAAATAATGAAAATCGAGTAGCGTTAACACCTGCCGGAACTCAGGAGTTGGTAAAACGTGGCCATACAGTTTACATACAAACCAAAGCTGGTGAAGGCAGTGGATTCAATGATGAAGAATACGTTGGTGCTGGCGGAAAAATCCTTCCTAAAGCTGAAGATGTTTTCGCTATTGCCGAGATGATCATAAAAGTAAAGGAACCTATTGAACAAGAATATGGCCTTATTAAAAAGGATCAGCTTGTATTCACCTATTTTCACTTTGCCTCCTACGAGCCGCTTGCTCACGCCATGATAAAGACTGGCGCTATTTGCCTTGCATACGAAACTGTTGAACGGTTAGATGGAAGCTTACCGTTACTTGTTCCTATGTCGGAAGTAGCAGGACGAATGGCTATTCAGGAAGGAGCAAAATACCTTGAAAAGCCCTTGAAAGGAAGAGGCATTCTATTAGGTGGCGTGCCCGGAGTAATGCCCGCCAAGGTACTTATCCTGGGTGGTGGTGTTGTAGGAACTAACGCGGCAAAGATTGCAGCCGGGATGGGTGCTGATGTTATAATCGCTGATCTTAACATTAACCGGCTTCGCTACCTGGATGATATAATGCCTAAGAATGTCCATACCATTGTTTCAAGTGAATATATTTTAAGGGAACTTGTAAAAACTCACGACTTAATCATTGGAGCTGTGTTGGTACCTGGGGCTAAGGCTCCAAAACTCATCACGAAAGATATGCTAAAGACCATGCGTCCTGGAACAGTATTAGTAGATGTCGCTGTTGACCAGGGCGGCTGCATTGAAACCTGTAAGCCAACAACGCACGAAGACCCAACTTACATAATTGACGATGTGGTTCACTATTGCGTTGCAAATATGCCTGGTGCGGTTCCATACACCTCAACACTAGCGCTTACCAACGCAACACTTCCCTACGCGATTAAATTAGCTGGACAAGGGTGGAAGAAAGCTTGTCAGGATAACACAGATCTAAAGAAAGGTCTTAACGTAATCAATGGAAAGGTTGTTTACAAGGCAGTCGCTGACGCATTCCATCTACCATTTACTGATATAAAAGAGTTTTTGGCATAGTCATCAATTCAAGGTTCAAAATATTATGGCCGGTATTTTGAACCTTGAATCTTTATACGAAGCTTGGAAAATCCTCTAAAAACCTTACTTCCTCTCCTTCCTTCATTCCAGCATAGCAATAATGAATCATTCCGTTTGTTACGGCAACGTACTCTGCGCCAATTGTCATATTGTAGACCGCCACCTGATTAAACACTTTTTGGCTTAATTTAATAGCGGGAGATTTACATTCAATCAGCATCCATGGTTTTCCTTGCCTATTGTAAATCAAAATATCCGACCGCTTTTGTAACTTATTGTAAGAAATACTTCCTTCAATCCTGAAAAGTGATTTTGGATATTTGAGGTCTTGAATAAGGTAATTGATAAAATGCTGTCGAACCCACTCCTCTGGAGTTAAAACCACGTACTTCTTTCTGATGTTGTCAAAAATATATACTTTTCCCTGTTCCTTTTTCAAAGTAGGGTCAAATGCAGGGAGGTTAAGCTTATTCACTGTTTCAAATTGGCCAAACAAATCACGTTAAGATAAAAAAATTAAGCAGATGAAAACAAAACAAGACATTGTTGAGAATTGGTTACCTCGGTATACAGGCGTACCCTTAAAATCATTTGGCCATTATATTCTACTCACCAACTTTGATAACTACGTAAAAAAGTTTGCCGAATGGCATGATGTAGAAGTGGATGGACAGGACAAGGCGATGCGCAGCGCGACCGCAGACGGAATAACCATTATAAATTTTGGGATGGGAAGCCCCAATGCTGCCACTATTATGGATTGTCTAAGCGCTATAAAACCACAGGCTTGTTTATTTCTTGGCAAATGTGGTGGCCTTAAAAAGAAAAATGAGATAGGTGATTTTATTCTACCCATTGCAGCAATACGAGGTGAAGGAACTTCGAACGATTATTTTCCCCCTGAAGTACCATCACTTCCCGCTTTCGCCTTGCAAAAGGCAATCTCAACAACAATCAGAGACTATAACCAAGACTATTGGACCGGAACTGTTTACACTACTAACCGAAGAGTATGGGAGTGGGATGAAGATTTTAAAAATTATCTGATTAAAATAAGGGCTATGGCCATTGACATGGAAACGGCCACCATTTTTTCTACTGCATTTTACAATGAAATTCCAACCGGGGCACTATTGCTGGTATCTGATCAACCCATGGTGCCCGATGGCGTGAAAACTGAAGCAAGCGACAAAGTAGTAACCACCAGCTATGTTGACCTTCATATAAAAATCGGAATTGATTCACTTAAGCAGCTAATCAACAAAGGAATGACGGTAAAGCACTTGCTCTACTAGTTCAACAAGTTGAAAAATCGCATGCCTCTGCAATATAAGGCTAATGTAATATTCAAAATCCTCAGCGGTCGAAATGCAAAGTCTACGGAAAAAAAAGACCCTGAATTGCTTCAGGGTCTCTAATATATTTCTAGCGAAAAAAATCTATTCAATCTCTAATTTTTTCTGACTCACCGTATAGAGAACCTTTCGAGCATTAGCCTTTCTTAACTCAGTTTCAACATCGGCAATAATTCCGCGCTTTGCCTCGCTATCCACCTTTAATGCTACCGTCATTTGGTCACGCTCGTTTTCAGGAAGTAAATCCTTCTGACGAGTTACCCATAGGATAATACCGCTTACTTCAATAAATGTGTCCTCCGCCTGGATTTTAGGCTCCTTACCAAACTGTTCTGTTTTTTTAGGTTCACCGATGTATAGATCAGTCACCAAAGATTTTCGTTGCAGCTTACGCAATTGAGATCCTTCCGGAATGCGCTGCATGACATCTATGTTTGTCTTTCTCAATTCAGTTGTTACCATGAAGAAAAACAAAAGCATAAACACCACATCTGGCATAGAAGAGGTTGGTATGTCCTGCTTAACGGTTGCTTTTTTCTTAAACTTAGACATAATTATTACCCTCCTATTTTAGTTGGTTCTGCAATTGAAATAGCCATTGGAACTCCTTTCCTGCCCTTATCATAAATTTGCTTGTTAGTTGGATCTGAGGTGTCAGATGCAGCCTCACGATAGCGAGGATTAGTAACACCAGCCTGATCTGCCCAAATATCATAGTAGGCATTTTGAATGATGTCTAGTATTTGAACAAATCGTTTGTGACTTGTTCCCCTATCAGTCTTGTAGGTAACAATTGCCTTTTCAGGGTTATCAGACGACAACGGATCTGATCCATTATTCGTAATAAATTCCTTAATTTGATCCTTCAAACCACTAACGTCCTCCATTGGTTCGCCCTCTACCAAAAGATTATCAGAGGAATTAACCTGTATGGTAAACAGGTTTTTCTGCTGAAACTCTACCTTAGGTTGGTTAGGATCCAATGGAGCCGGAAGTTGAATACTCAATCCTTTGTCATTCGCGATCGTTGTTGTCACCAAAAAGAATGTGAGCAACAGAAAGGCGATGTCCGCCATAGATGCGTTCGGTATTTCTGGTGTTGACCTGGCCATTATTTTAACGCTTTATTAATTTCAGAAAAAACCATAGCGATGATTGTGGCTATCAAAATAACATAAAACATAATCAATCCTGCACCTATCAACTTAGAGCCACTTTCACCTACACCCATTGTTGTGTACTTGATAGTTACCTCAGAACCAGAAAGGGCATAGGAAATAATGAAAAGTACAACTAGTCCAGCAACCCCAATACCTGATTTAACCAGATTTTTTGGATTTTGTGTTATTTGGAGGAGAGGGAAAGCTAAAGCCGTGATCACTGTTATAAATAGTAGCACATAGACGGCATACATCCCAATATCTAAAATTTCCATAGCGCGAGGTTATTTAGTGAGTTTATGCTTGACCAGAATGTCTACCAAAGAAATAGAAGCATCTTCCATTTCGTTTACTAAACCATCAATTTTTGACACCAGATAGTTATAGCAGATTTGGAGCACCATACCTACAATCAAACCAGCACCTGGAGTGATCAAAGCCACTTTCATACCACCAGCAACAACCTGAGGAGAAATATCACCCGCTGCTTCAATCGCATCAAATGCGAAAACCATTCCAATTACTGTTCCAAAAAACCCAAGCATGGGCCCGAGTGAAATGAAAAGTGAAATCCAAATCAAGCCTTTTTCTAATCGACCCATTTCAACACCACCATATGATACAATTGATTTCTCTACCATATCAATACCTTCGTGATGCCTCATCAAGCCCTGTGTAAAAATAGATGCAATTGGGCCGCGTGTATTTTTTGTTACATCCTTAGCAGCTTCTACACCGCCTTTTGCAAGTGCATCTTCAATTTTTATCAACAACTTCTTTGTATTGGTTGTTGCCATGTTTAACGTAATAATTCTCTCAATTGAAATTGCCAGGCCAAATACCATACAAATGAGGATAGGCCACATATAAGGAGGACCTCCTTGAATAAAGTAATCTTTTACGGATTGGTGGAAAGTTACCTCTTCAGCAGCAGCAGCAACTTCCTCAGAAGCAACTTCTGTTACTTCTGGTGTTGATTGGGCTGAAACAGAATCTGGCGTTGTCGCAGTTGAATCTGTTTGAGCGTAAGAGGAGGAGCTGCCGAATGCCAGTACCCCTACAAAAGCAAGAATAGCAAGTAGTTTTTTCATGGTTTAAGGTTTATTATAACTTTGAAGTGGCCAAAATTAAAGGTTTTGGTGAATCCTAAGCAAGAAAATGAAAAAAAAACTAAAATTCTCTTTGGGTAGACGCCTATAACTCGCAAAGAATACAAAATCATGCCGTTCGTCACGGAAAATAGTCTATGCTTTTTCGAATATTTAAGACTTTGATCAAATCGGGAATGGTTACTTGCGTTCAGACTATTAAATCCATTTATTTGTGCCCCCTTTTAACGGAGAGGTGTCAGAGTGGCCGATCGAGCACGCTTGGAAAGCGTGTTTACCGCAAGGTAACGAGGGTTCGAATCCCTCCCTCTCCGCATGTTATACAGAAATTTCTCCAGCCAACGGTTTGCCAATCAAATCCATAGCTTTTGCTGACCCGTATTCGCCTAGAAGAATCATTAACTTTGTAACAGCAGCCTCAATAGTCATGTCTGCTCCGCTTATTACGCCTATCTTATTAAGAGCTTTACTAGTCTCATATTTTCCCTGAATAACCATGCCACCAGGGCACTGGGATATATTGAGAACAATGATTCCTTTCCCAATAACCTTTTTGAGACCATCAATTATCCAGTTAGAGGATGGCGCATTACCAGATCCAAAAGTTTCCAGGATAACTGCTTTTAAACCTGGCGTGCTAAGAATAGCTTCAACAGTTGCCTGAGTAATACCCGGAAAAAGTTTTAGGATTGAAATATTTGAATCCATTCTGGTCAATAACCGCAATGGGGTAGACTGATTTGGTGTATGAATTGCTGAAAAATTATAACCAATCTTAACGCCTGCCTTCGCGAGGGGTGGATAGTTCTCTGATTCAAATGCATCGAAGTGCATGCTCTCTACTTTCTTCGAACGTGACCCTCGTAAAAGTGAATAGTCGAAATATATACATACTTCTGGAACCATAGCCATACCACCTTTTTTGGCGGAAGCTATCTCCAATGAAGTAATAAGATTTTCTCGGGCATCCGACCTGGGTTCACTTATAGGAAGTTGTGCTCCGGTTAAAATAACTGGCTTACTTAAACCAGGTAACATAAAACTTAACGCTGAAGCTGTAAATGCCATGGTATCAGTTCCATGGAGAATGACAAAACCATCTTGTTCTGAGTAATTATCAAAAATGATTTGTCCTATGGTTTGCCAATGTGCTGGCTCAATGTTAGAAGAATCAACCGGGTGATCGAAAGATACTACAGTCAAATCAAGTAAAAGATTACGCAGAGTCGGCAGATGTTCCAGAATAAGCGAAAAGTCGAATGGAATGAGTACACCTTGAGAATCTGTTGTCATACCAAATGTTCCACCCGTATAGATAATCATCACCTTGGATTTAGGCTTGTCCGGTTTGGCGGTGTTGATATTGATTGTTCTGTATCGCATACTTTTTAAATAATAGAAGGGCTTCTAGCTGCAAGCTTCAAGTTATGGGTTAAGAGCATCAATTTTCCAATTCCTGAAAATACTCAGTGAATTGCTGGTTGTTGCTTCCATCAATTCTTGCATTGTTATCTTTTTTAAATCAACTATCCGTTCTGCAACGATTGGGATATAGGAGGACTCATTACGTTTTCCGCGATGTGGAACCGGAGCAAGATAAGGGCTATCTGTTTCTAAGACGATATGTTTGATGCCAATCTCAGGAAGCACTTTATCCAGGCCTCCGTTTTTAAAGGTGACCACGCCACCAATACCCATGTAAAAGCCCATCGCTATAATTTTTTTGGCTTGCTCGAGGTTTCCACTGAAGCAGTGGAATATACCTGTTAGTTTACCGTCTAGCTGAGGTTCCAATAGTTCAATCGTTTCGTCAATCGATTCGCGAGAGTGAATGACAATAGGAAGATTGTACTGCTTCGCCCAATTGACCTGAATTGAAAAAGCTTCTTTTTGTTGATCCCAAAATGATTTATCCCAATGCAAATCGGTGCCCATCTCTCCTATCGCTGAGAATTTTCGTTTGTACAGCCATTGCTCAACAACATAAAGCTCTTTCTCAAAATCCTTTTTTACAGAACACGGGTGCAATCCCATCATGGAAAAACAACGTTTGGAGTGTTTTAACTCAACCTCCATCATCCGATCAATAGAAGCATGATCTACATTGGGCATGAAAATTTTATCTACGCCCTGATCCTCGCAACGCATGAGCATATCCTCCCGATCGGCATCGAATTCTTCCGTGTAGATGTGGGCGTGTGTATCTATTAATTTCAAGTTCAAGATTTATAAAGTTCAAAGTTATTCGTTAATCGCCAATCGCTCTACCTCAAGGTTAATAATTTCTCTTTTCAAAAGATTCATTGAAAAGTCTCCGCAGAATCCAGAGTAACCTCTGGCAATTAGCAAGTCACTACTAGAAAAAGAATCTTGCCTTACGTAATAGGCGATTCCCTTTTTCATAAGTTGATCAGCTAAGTATTCCTGTTCCGTTTGACCAGGTGTGGGAACAAAGATTGCCTTCTTACCAAGTGCCACTAAATCCATAATCGAACTGTAACCCGATCGACAAATCACCAATTCGCTTTGTTCAATTACGTGTTGAAGTTTATCAGAACTGAGGTGGCACGCTTCATCCCAATCACTTAGTTGAACTATCTCCTCGCTCATGCCTGGCAAACCTCGCACTAAAATCTTCCTCCCTTTCAACTCAGAAAAACACAATCTCATCTTTTGCTCAAAAATGGTTCGTTGCGGCTCGGGGCCGGATACCAATGCCAGATAATCATAAGCAAATGAATCATCCGTTTTTGTTTTGCTAAACCGCGAAAGCATTCCAATAAATTTGACGAGTAACTTTCCTGGCTCGGTCAGTTTTTCGGTCAATCGGTTTTCTAAAAAATCCGGAACCCAGCATTGATTGAATTTTCTGATCTGACGATGATTGAAATAATTAATAATCCCCTGCATCCATTTTAATGCAAATGGCATTTGAATATTGACCTGATGCGTGATGAAAACGGTAGGCACTCGTTTCGTCCAGCAACCGAATCGGTTATCGGAGATTATCAAATCAATTTGGTGCTCCTTCACTATTCTTTCTATCTCACCATGTTCCTTCCAGATTACAATCAAAAACTTTGGCAACTGAAAAAAGACTTTGAGAATAAGTGGAACATGCTGTGAATAAGTTGCCTTATAAGAAGTCAACTCAAAAAAATTAAGTTTTGGAAACTCTGACTTTAAGAGAATTAAGGCATCTCCGCTTGAAGCAATAGCTACTTCCCATCCATTTAGCTGAAGCTCGCGAATAATAGGAATAGAACGAGTGGTATGGCCCAAACCCCAATCCAGTGGTGCCACTAAAACTCTCTTGTTAACCCTATTCATCTTACAACAAAGTTACCAAGAAGAAATTAAGGTGACGGCATTGGGTGTTAGAACTTGGGCATTAGGCCTTAGACAACGGAATAGATTTGAATAAAAAGCCTTGATTTATAAAATGATCTAGATAGCGTGGCAATGCATAGGTCATATTTCGTTCGGCTTTCAGGCTGTCGTGGAAGACTATAATAGAACCTGGCCGGGTGGCTTCAATGGAGCCTTTGAGACATCTTTCTGGCGAGATCGATTGATTGTAATCGGATGTCAATACATCCCACATTACGATTTTGTAGTTATCCAATTTCCTGATTTGCGACTTTTTAATCCGGCCATAAGGTGGGCGAAATAGTTGCGATTTAGATCCTAATGCCTCATCGCATTTTTGAATGTTAGATAAGTATTCATCGTCCGAATAACTCCAACCTTTCAAATGATTGAAGGTATGGTTGCCGATGACATGACCTTCATTGAGAATTCGCTGATGAACATCAGGGTGTTTTTTCACATTATCCCCAATGGAAAAGAATGTAGCCTTAATGTCTTTTTGCTTCAAAGTATCAAGCACAAATTGAGTAGGTCCAGGCACCGGACCATCATCAAACGTAAGAAAAATCTCTTTTGATGTTGTCGGAATCCTCCAAATAAGAGTTGGATAAATCCAAGGGAGAAAAAAGGGTGTTCTGTAAATCATTGAATGATTTGAAAATTTGAAGATGTGCTGATTTGAAGATGACAATAAGCCGTAAACATTTTCAAATTTTCAAATTTTCAAATTGGCACATCTTCAAATCTCTATTCCACCCGGCATGTGAGCATGGTAATATCATCGCGATAACCATTACGACCTTTAAAGGTGTCGAGATCAACAATAATGTCCTGATGAATTGTTTTCAAATCCTTGTTATGATTTTCGCGGAAATATTTCATAAGCCGGTTAAATCCGAACTCACTACCGTCTTCTCCTACTGTTTCCGTTACTCCGTCTGTATAGCAAAATAAAAGAAACTCGTCCAGGTCAGTAATAAAACCTTCATTTATGAAGGGAAGAGGATGCATCGCACCAAGTACCGTACATCCATCTTCGAGCAATCGGATGCCATTCTTTCGATCAAACAATATAGGAGGATTATGACCGGCATTTACGTAGACCATGGTGCGCAGACTAATGTCATAGATAGCGCCAAAGAAAGTAATAAACTTCTCACCTTTTGTATTTTCAAGCACCTGATAGTTGAGTGCTTCAACTATCTCGACAAGGTTCGGAGTTTGTCTTAGCAAGGTCCTTAGGGAGGCTTGAAAGTTGGACATCATTAACGCTGCCGGAATACCTTTGCCGCTAACATCAGCCACACAAATCAAAAATTGATTTTTATTTATAGGTACGTAATCGTAATAATCACCTCCTATAGTATCATGGGGCAAATAACTTGCCTCTACTTTTAACCGATCTGTATTGGGTAGACTTTTTGGAAAAAGAAACTGTTGCACATCGCTGGCGATCTCTAACTCTTTGCGAAATGCTTCTTGCTCCAATTGTTTGCGCGCAAGTTTTTTATTTTCAATCGCTACAATAATAATGTTGCTGATGGCCTGAATGAACTTTATGCCTTCCGCATTTTCATGATCAGAATCTACATCGTCCAAACCACCAACAAAAACGAGCGCGAGTGTTTCGGTTTTGTGGGCAACCGGAATAACCATATCGAACTCGGCAAATTCACAATTTTCGAACTCCGTCATTTTATGGATGTTCTTGATCAAAGCTACGCGGTCGTCAAGGCTTGTTTTGTGATAGTTCTTTTTGGTACCGAAACTGGCTTTGCAATTCCAGCGGTCGTCCAACACAAAAAGGGTGAGCTTTTTAATATTAAGGTTAGAGCGAAGAGTAAAGTTGAAAATTTTGTAAAGAGAATCTTCTGAAACATTGCTGTTGATCGCCTGGGTGATTTCCAGCAATGCATTGAGTTCCAGTTCCTTCTTCTCTACTTGTTTCCTTAAAAGCGGCTCAGTCATGATCATCTTAGAAGTAAATGTAAAAAGAATTTAAGGGACGGGAATGGTTAATTTGTTAAAGAATGCTTAAACCTTTAGCTGTTAATGGCTAAGTCGTTAACCGAATGGAGCGGTCTTTCCACGAGACCTGAATAAAGTTTGACAAAATCCCAACTACTATAATATAGAATGGATATGTCAATTGAAGAAATAAGAAAACTGTCAATGAAAATTTTTGTTTCATAAACCTGGATACGTAAAAAAGAAAAAATCCTTCCAATACCATTTTAACGATAATCAACGCAGGTATCGTATTGGTCCACGGGTGAAAAAATAAAGAGCCGATAGCCACTAACCACGAAAGCTGAAACAGTAAAACAAAAACTGCAAGCGTCTTTGTCATGCCATTTGAATTATGCCGCCACTTTCCCGCCCAACGGATGCGTTGATTAAAAAATTGGTGTAGGGAAGCTTGTGGGCTCGTCTCTACAACTGAATCGGAATCATTTAAAAACTTCAAACTCCCAACTCCAAATTTCTTCGCCACCCTCCGCATCAGAAATTCATCGTCACCAGAAGCGATATGCGTATTTCCCTCGAAGCCATTTACTTGAACAAAAGCTTCCTTACGATAAGATAGGTTTGCACCGTTACACATGGTCGTAAAACCTAAAGTCAGCGTAGAAGCAGCCGAACCAATCAAACTGCAAAACTCCATCGCCTGAAGCTTAGAAAAGAAAGAGCTATCAGTTTTAATACCAACAGCTCCCACAAGCATTTGCACCGATTGATTCTGGAAATGGTTGTTTATCGATTTCAGCCACTCTATGGGAAGTTCA
>JAYVBN010000007.1:0-19186 GCA_043750455.1 Bacteroidia bacterium
TTACGGAATTGAAAAATCCAATGATACCATTTTTATAAATGCTGGACTAATCAACGAAATGAATGAGCTTGTGAAAACAGGTGTCAAACAAAAACAAATAAATTTAACTACATTTAATTGTAAAATAATATTTCAAAATATGAGAAACCTAAAAATGAAAACAGTTAATGAATCACCCGATTTAGTAAAAGTAGGGTCTAATCAAACACCTGCAAGTCAATTTCCAAAAGACCAAATCCTTGATATAATTGATAATGCGAAAGGATTTGAAAAGGGAAAAAGTATAGACACACTCAGACAAATCGTAGAGAATTATAGTAAAAAAGAATATAGCACAAAGCTTGGTGCGTTTTCTGAGGAAATTGGCTCTATAGGCGAAACAGCATACCAACGTGCGATCTTATCAGAAAAAACGCAATTACATTCTTTAGGAGAAATTGTTTGGAACGACTTAGAATTACCTGTTGTATTTAATGAAAGTTCAAGAAGAAACTGTGTTGATTTAGTCGGGATATTAAACAATGAAACACCTGTTCTTTGTGAATTGAAATTTGCTCCAAAAGAAGACAATCTTAAAGCAGTTAATTCTGGCAGTCCAATTTATGCAGCAATTGAATTATTGATCTACTATTATCTCATCAAAGAGAATTATGAAGAACTTGATAAGAAAGAGGTGTTCCACAAAAACGGAAAACCTTTTAAGTGGAAAGATTTCAATCACGATCCAATCTTAATTGTTGGTGCAAATAAAAGTTATTGGGATGTTTGGAAAAACCAATATGAAGAACGGAAGATTGACCTTGAATCATGGAGAAACTCATTGCCTTTGAGTATTCGATTTTTTTCTTCTGCTGATTTCGACTTTAAAAACCAAAAAGAAATTGAAGGCGCTGAAGGAAAATATACGCCAAGCATTTCCGGTAAAACAGAATGGAAAGAAGAGTTTACTAAAAAGACACAAGGCTAATTAAATTATGAAATTTAAATACAAAACATATTTGCGCAACCATGTTATTCTTCCTGGTAGCGAAAAACCACTACATACTTTTTTGAACACATTACTTAATCGTAATGGCAAGCAAAAAAAACATAAATTAGAACACGCTTTCAATCCAAACAGTGAAGATGCTCTCACTTGGTCTTGTTTTGATATACTAAGACATCAACCACAAGAAAAAATAATTCAGGCATTGAATGAGATAATGGAAGATGCATTCGAGGGTAGAATAGACTTCTCTTTTGGGAATGAGAAAAATATCAAAATTCATATTGGGAAAAATTACTATGCAAGCACTGTTGCAGAATATACTGAATTGGATGCAAGTATCGAAACTGATGATAAACTAATTTTCGTAGAAGCGAAGTTGTACAGTATAATCGGTTTGCCAGATAGCGAAAAGCCGCATGACCAAATCCTCCGAAAACTTCGAGTTGGGCTTGATGTGGCAAAACACGAAAACAAGAAGTTCTATTTCATATTTTTAGACATCGCCCCAAAGGACTATACTTTACGATTTGGAGAAAAAGCTGTCAATGCCGAGCGTTTTGGACTATACAAAGAGAATAGCAGTACGCTTGCAGAGATGTTGATTGAGAATTCTTATAAAAATCTTGAAGAAGTATCCCGAAACATGGGTTGGCTAACTTGGGCAAGTCTTTTTAAAACAGTATTAAGGGCAGTGATAAAATAACAATCTATCATCAATATGACAACCCAACAAACAGAAATCATAAATTTTCTTAGTGAAAAAGTATTTGATCCAATTTTAAATTCACCTGCATCAACCCAAATTAAACAAGGAGTCCGTCTTACTATCATGAGATTAGAGAGTCAAAAGGACGCAGCAGGTATGGTAAAATACTTTTGGTCTTCAATTGCTGGAAAAGGAAATGCTATTTCGTTCTCTGATAGATTGAAAGCCGAAGGATATGTTAGATTTGAAGAAGTACTGGAAGAGTTTAGAGAAAGATTTACAGACGATTGGTTGAGAAAAAGATAAAAGGCCTCACGACCACTAGCACGAGTAGTCCTAATAGTATGGCAAAAAAAGAATTCCTTCTTCGTTATTCACATGAGTTAAAACGACTACGACAAGGTCATGCTACGTTTAAAGAAATTAGTGATTATTTAGATAGACATGCTGAATTAACAGATGATGTTATCGGTTTTTCAAAACGCACTTTTCAACGCGATATGAAGGATATAAGAGCTCTTTACAATATTGATATTCTGTATGACCGTAAAAATAAATCGTATTTCATTGACAGCGCTGAGAATTCAGCAACTACAGACAGAATGTTGGAAGCATTTGAAATGTTCAACGCGCTGAATCTTACAGACGACCTATCGCATTTTATCCAATTTGAGAAGAGAAAACCTCAAGGCACTCATCATTTTCACGGATTACTTCATTGCATTAAGAATCATTTCGTTGTCAATTTCCCTTATCATAAATACGATGACGACATCATTGTAAACCGTAAAGTGGAACCTTACGCGCTCAAAGAATTTAAAAGTCGTTGGTATCTGATAGCCAAAGACCAAAACGACAAGTATGTTAAAACATTTGGATTAGACCGAATCCAGGAATTGAGCATCACGAAAAAGAAATTTGCACCGCCTGAGAATTTTAACGCTAACGATTTGTACAAGGATTATTTTGGCATCGTAAATACATCAACTGACAAAGCCGAAGAAATAATTTTATCGTTCGCCAGCTTCAATGGAAAGTATATCAAATCATTTCCATTGCATGAATCACAACAAATCATCGTGGACAACAAGAATGAAACAAGAATAAAATTGTTTCTGCACGCAACATTTGATTTTGAAATGGAACTTTTGTCGCACGGGGATAGATTGAAAGTTATTGCACCTGCCAGTTTAAGAAAGCGAATGCGTGAAATCTATAGGACAGCATTGGACAAAAACAAAGATTGAGTTTGAAAGACCGCACACCCATTGCTTGGCCGCATAGCCGAAACGCAAACCAAAGCCAAGCAAAGCGTGTGCTGGTGTAGTGTAAATGGAATAAGTAGTGCTATCGAATGACAAAAGAAAGAAAAGGCTACGAAATCAAGAGAGAGTCTCAAAGCCACACAGCACCAACACAAACGTCACTGGCCTTTTCAACCTTGTCAGCGATATTTTTTCTCCCTTGATCCGGGCTGTAATGATGTTTGTGTCCAGAAGAAATTTACTTCCACTCATTTGCATGAATTTGCTCGCATCCTTCTTTTATGGCTCTTTCAATCAAGTCGGAATCCACCTTACTCCATTGTCCAAGCAACTCATGAGCACTTCCTTTCTTTACGACAGGAACTTTCTTAGATTTTTTTAAAACAGACTCCAGTTCTTTCAACACACTATTATTGTCTAGTCGTAGAACCTCTTCAATCAATTGTATTTTTCTGCTATCAGAATACATCCCACAATTTTTATTTGTAAAATTACCTTATTAAATGATGAAATCCAGCTCAAGAGATGACTTCTTTGGAGATCAGTTTTGATCCGATGATATTAGTTTTTGAACAAAGCACGAAAAATGATCGCAGTAGTAGGAATTCCTTTCGATGAATTTTCTTCTTTCCTAAGAGGAACGGCACAGGCTCCTCCAAAGATCAGGGAAGCCTATGATTCTGATTCATCCAATTATTTTACTGAACGAGGTATTGATTTAAAAAATCATCCAGGTTGGAAAGACGAAGGTGATTTGAAATTGCCTTCAGGTGTGGATGCCATTGAAGCTATTCATTCTTCAGTGGGTAAAATTCTGGAAGTATACCCAAGAATGTTTTCTTTAGGTGGCGATCATTCTACAACCTATCCTGTTGTGAAAGCCATGGCGAAGAAACATGGCACACTCAATATTTTGCATTTGGATGCACATCCTGATTTGTACGACAATTTTGAAAGTAATAAATTTTCTCATGCCTGTCCGTTTGCCCGCATCATGGAAGAAAGACTTGCCAAACGACTAGTTCAGGTTGGAATCAGAACAATGAACACACACCAACGCGACCAAGCAAAACGTTTTGGTGTAGAAGTAATTGAAATGAAGGATTGGAATTCTTCTATGCGGTTTCAGTTTGATGGACCTGTTTATGTATCACTGGATATGGATGCCATCGACCCAGCTTTTGCTCCGGGTGTATCGCACCATGAGCCAGGCGGGTTTACCTCACGCGAAATCATTTCTATTTTGCAAAACCTCAACGCTAATGTTGTAGGTGCTGATCTGGTTGAATTTAATCCCACCCGCGATCCTTCAGGCATAACCGCTATGCTGGCTGCCAAACTTTTTAAAGAAATGCTCGATCTCTTATTACGGTCTGGCAAATAGTTTCAGTATTTTCGATCTCCATATTTTATGAGATCACTAATTGTTATTCTTCTAGTTCTAATTACTATTTCTTGCCAAAATCAGAAGCAGGAATTTGACTTCATTATTCGCAATGGGACTATATACGATGGGTTAGGACAAAAATCTTTTGTGGGAGATGTAGCTATTCAAGCGGATACAATTGTAGCAATGGGTAACCTGTCAAACGCGATTGGGAAAGAAGAGATTGATGCAAATGGATTAGCAGTTGCCCCGGGCTTTATCAACATGTTGAGTTGGGCGGATGGCTCGTTGATTGAAGATGGCCGATCGATGAGTGATATTAAACAAGGAGTAACACTCGAAGTCTTTGGCGAAGGTTGGAGCCCTGGGCCAAGAAAAAAGAATACTGCAAAGGACACCTTATGGACTTCACTTGGGGAATACTTCACCTATCTTCAAAAAAGAGGAGTGAGTCCAAACTTTGCTTCGTTTGTTGGTGCTACCACGGTGCGTTCGTATGTGTTGGGTTATGAAAACAGAAAACCATCCACACCAGAATTAGAACAAATGAAATCACTAGTGCGCGAAGCCATGAAAGAGGGCGCCATGGGAGTTGGGTCGTCTTTGATATACGCTCCAGCGGATTACGCCTCTACGGAAGAATTGATTGAGCTATGTAAAGTTGCTTCTGAATACAATGGGATGTACATCACCCATATGCGCAGCGAGAGTGATAATATTTATGCTGGTTTGAATGAAACTTTTCGAATTGCAAAGGAAGCCAATATAGCAGCAGAGATTTATCACCTGAAAATAAATCACGAACGCAACTGGAATAAGATTGACACCGTTATCGCAAAAATTGACAGTGCCCAAAAGACAGGATTGAAAATCACGGCAGATGTGTACACGTACAACGCCAGTGGTACAGGGTTGACTGCGCGACTTCCTACGTGGGTACAAGAAGGAGGTGCAGTGGCTATGCGCAAACGCTTAAAAAATCCGATCACACGAAAAAAAGTATTACAAGAGCTTGAACTTGGCATTCCTATTAAGAACTCGGATCCAAAGGATGTGCTTATACTAGGTTTCAGGAAAGATTCATTAAATAATCTGTATCGCGGCAAGCGACTGGATGAAATAGCTCACCTTCATCGAAAAAATGCAGATGAAACGATGATTGATTTAATCGTGGCTGATAAATCAACAGTACCCGCTATTTTCTTTTTGATATCAGAGAGTAACTTAAGGAGAATGGTACAACTTCCTTATGTAAGCTTTTGCTCCGATGCGTTTTCTATCCCGGCAGAAAAACCGTATACAGATGACGGCACCCACCCACGTGCTTATGGAAGTTTTGCGAGATTGCTTGCGAAATATGTTCGAGATGAAAAACTGATGTCATTGGAAGAAGCTGTAAGGAGACTTACATCGTTACCGGCATCCAATCTCAAAATAAAAAAACGGGGGAGTTTATCTGTTGGCAATTATGCTGATGTGGTTGTGTTCGATCCCGCAAGGATACAAGACAACGCTACGTTTGAGAATCCGCATCAATATGCAACTGGCGTATTTCATGTATTTGTAAATGGTGTGCAAGTGCTAAAGGACGGTGACCATACGGGTGCGATGCCAGGGAAAGTTGTTCGCGGATCGGGTTATAAATTGAGTACTTATGTAAATTAATTGATTTGATAACCAGTTAGTTATATCCATTTCATATTACATTGTTAGTAAACTGAACACTGTTCATTAGTTTTGCCGTATAAGACAATCATGGGAGTAAAAGAAAGAAAAGAACGGGATAGAGTTGATATGAAGGAACTCATCCTCAATTCGGCTCATCAGCTTTTCATTGATAAGGGTTTTGACGAAGTAAGCATTCGCAATATAGCCGAAGCGATTGAATACAGCCCAGCTACCATTTATCTATACTTTAAAGATAAGAACGAAATTTTCCATGCACTCCATGGTGAGGCATTTAAGGTTTTTAACCAATTCGTAGCTGATGTTTTTACAATTAAAGATCCGTTTAAACGGCTGGTGGCTATGGGAGAAAAATATATGGAGTTCACTTTCAAGTATCCCAAGTATTACACCATCATGTTTATTGCGGAAGCTCCGATGCAATGTGATCAAGGTTCTGAAGGATGGATCGAAGGTAGCCGCGCATTAGAAGCATTAGAGGGCATTGTAGCTGATTGTATGAAAGAAGGTTTATTAAAGAAGCAGCCCATTAAACCAATGGCATTTACTATTTGGAGTTACATGCACGGTATGTGTTCGTTGGTTTTACGTGATAGGATGAAACACTACACCGAAGAAGAGCGAGAAAGCATGATCGATAAATCTTTCAAAATATTTATTCAACTATTGAAGAACCAATAAAAAAAATTTGCCGTATAACTGAACACTGTTTAGAATTTTAACGATGAAAACAAAAAACTTTAATCTCTTATTTCTGTTCAGCGTTCTCTGTTTTGTGGCAGTGGCGCAGAGTCCGGTGTTGGATGCCTATTTGCAACAAGGACTAAAAAGTAATCTTCAATTGCAGCAGGAGCAGTTAAACTATGAGCGATCTGCGCAGAACTTGCAACTTGCTCGTGCACTTTTCTTTCCGCAGGTCTCCGCCATTGGTTCATATGGTTTCGCTCAAGGGGGACGCGCGATTACTATACCGGTTGGCGACTTGCTGAATCCCGTTTACTCAACTTTGAATACACTCACAGGTACGAATAACTTTCCGCAGATACCCAATGTGAACGAACAATTCCTTCCCAACAATTTTCACGACACAAAGCTGAGGGTCATTCAACCTCTTTTCAATCCTGAGATATATTTTAACTACAAAGCGCAGAAGGAATTGATATCCGTACAGGATGCTCAAAAGCGTGCGTATGAAAATGAATTGAAGTATAGTATCACTTCAGCTTACTATCAATATCTGGAAAGCGAAGAGTCGCTTGTTATTTATGGAAAGACAAAAGAACTTCTAACTGAACTCTTGAAATTAAATCAGAAGTTGGTTGCCAATGACAAAGCCACAAAAGATGTTGTGTTAAATGCTGCCTACGAGCTTGATAAGATAGAATTTCAATTGGCGCAGGCTAAAAAAAATAACCAGGTAACAAAGTCATACTTTAACTTTTTGCTGAATCGCGATTTGTCTTCGGCAATTGATAAGGATTCAACCATCCGCGCATCATTGGCTGAGCAATCCGAACTAGCTGAACTAACTGAAACAGCTTTGAATCAACGCCAGGAGATAAAACAATTGCAAGGTGTTCTGCAAACTAACGAACAAGTTATCGGCCTTTCTAAAGGCAATGCCTATCTGCCAAAGATCAATGCAGTAGGTGATCTGGGTTACCAGGGTTTTAAGTATAAGTTTGACTTTCCTCAGCAATATTGGTTGGTGCAATTCAGCATGAGTTGGGATTTATTTAAGGGTGGCGAAAAGAAAGTAAAAATGCAGCAAGCTAAACTCGACTACCAAGTGACAGAGAATAAGATGGCACAACTTAAGAAACAGATTGAGTTGCAAGTAATCCAAAGTTATTATGATCTGGAAGCCACTGAGGAATCATACCAGGCAGCGCAGGGAGGAATCAGAAATGCTGAGAAATCGTTTCAGATCATAAGAACAAAATATTTTGAAGGCCAGGCATTGATGATTGAATATCTGGATGCCCAAAACAAATTAACCACTGCACGATTAGCCGAAACCATTGGTGCCTACGAGGTTTTGCGTAGTGAAGCAGCTTTACAAAAAACCATTGCCAACTTATAATCAATTAGCCATGACCAATACACTTTCAACAGTTAAAAATATTTTACGAAGGGAACTGCTAGTACCTGCCCGAAAAATAAGATCTAGACAAGTTTTAACTTCTGATGTTGGCCTGTCAGCATTTGAGTTAAATGCCTTACTCTATTTTATTGAAGAGAAGTATCACGTTGAACTTAACGAAATTAAATCGGACACGACCGTACAAGAGTTGGTTGACCATATAGATCACACCATCACTACTGAAATCTTATAAAACCTTTATGAAAAAGACTTTTATCACCATTCTTATTCCCATTGTATTGGGTGCCATCTTATGGATGTGCAGTACGCAAGCCAAAGAAGAATCTGCCAAACCAGTTGTGGATGAATCAACTGTTGCTGTTAAACTGGCCACCGTAAAAGAAGGAACCTATTCCCTTCCTGTTATTAGCTCGGGTTTAATCAGTACAGAGATTGAATCGCGGCTTTCGTTTAAGACAGGTGGAGTTATTTCCAAAATTTATGTCACAGAAGGGCAATCCGTTTCGGCTGGCCAATTGCTTGCCACTTTGGATTTAACGGAAATTAATGCACAAGAAGTTCAGACTAAAAATAATCTAGAAAAGACAAAGCGTGATTTGGCACGCGCACAACGTTTGTATGCCGATTCTGCTGCCACATTGGAACAAGTTCAAAATGCGCAGACTGCTTACAATGTGGCGGATGAATCTTTTCGAATAGTATCTTTTAATAAACGTTATGCTACTATTCAAGCAACAACAAGTGGCAAGGTGATCAAAAAATTTGCAAATGAAGGTGAATTGATTGGGTCTGGCATACCTGTATTAATGGTAAACTCAGCGGGAAAAAATGATTGGATCGTAAAGATTGGTTTACCCGATGTGGATTGGGTACATGTTAAAATAGGAGATAAGGCGATTGTCACAACAGATGCTTATCCCGGACTTGTCTTTGGAGCGATCGTGAATGTTATCAATGAAGGTGCTGATCCTGTAAATGGATTATACCAGGCAGAGATAAAAATAAATCCCCAAGACAAACGACTTGCCTCAGGATTATTTGCTAAGGTGGAGATCATTCCCTCCGAAAGTCAATTCTTAAAGAGCATTCCCATAGAAGCATTAATTGAAGGTGATGGAAAAAATGCCTTTGTGTTTATTGTAAACGCAGATGGAGAATCGGTTTCGAAAATACCTGTCAGGATTGCTTACCTGCAAAATAAGGAAGCAATCATCTCGCAAGGATTGGATAAGATTACAGAAGTGATCAACGAAGGATCGGCTTTTCTCACCGAGTTCTCTACTGTAACTATTTCACACTAACCGATTACGTGTATGAAGATTACAGAATTTTCGGTTAAGAATTTCCAGTTTACTCTTATCATTTTCGTGTTGTTGCTTGCACTGGGATTGAACTCGTTGTTCAACATGCCGCGCGGTGAAGACCCTGAAATGGAACAACCCTCTTTCTCCATCATATTTATTTATCCTGGTACCAGTCCTGCGGATATGGAACAACTAGTGGTCGATAAAGCTGAGAAACGATTGAATGAGTTGGATGATGTTAAAAAACTGATCTCCGATGTAAGCGATGGATTGGCTGTTGTGCGCATCGACTATAAACACGAATCCGATCCGGATGAAAAATACCAGGAAATCACGCGCGAGATAAATGCCCTTCGCGCAGAATTGCCTCCAGATATTTTTGATATTAAAATCCTCCGTTTTTCTTCAACTGATGTTAATATTTTTCAGATCGCTCTTATTTCTGAAACGGCTCCTTATAAAGAACTGGAAGAGTATGTTGAAAAGCTGGAAGACGAGTTGGAGAAAGTAAAAGGCTTGAAGAAGATCGAAACATTTGCTTATCCCGACCAGCAGGTGCGGGTGTCTCTCAATATTCAAAAGATGGCGCAACAACACATTCCTGTTAATATGGTGTTTGGCGCGTTGCAAAGTGAGAACGTAAACATTCCCGGTGGGCGCATACAAATGAATACGCGCAACTTCAATATTAAGACTAGTGGTGAATACAAAGACATTGAAGAAATCAAAAATACAATTGTCTATTCCGCTAACGGAAAGATCGTTTACCTGAAAGATGTGGCAGAGGTTGAAATGAATTACCAGGAAGAATCTCACTTAACCAGACTGAATGGGTATCGTTCGGTGTTGCTGACAGCTAGTCAAAAGGATGCTCAGAATATTTTTAGCGTTGCTGATAAGGCGAATCCAATTATTGATCAATTTCAAAAGGAGTTACCACCTCATATTAAGTTGGTAAAAAACTTTGATCAGTCGGCCAGTGTAGCCACCAGGCTGAGTCGCTTTTCAAAAGATTTTTTAATTGCTATTTTGTTAGTATCGATCACGTTATTGCCTTTAGGTACACGAGCTGCCATTGTGGTCATGATCTCTATACCACTTTCTATTTTCACCGGATTGTTCATGTTGGATATCGCTGGGTTTACGATTAACCAATTAAGTATTGTGGGGTTAATTGTTGCACTGGGTATTCTGGTAGATGATTCTATTGTGGTGATTGAAAATATTGAACGCTATTTAAGAGCTGGTAAGTCAAAAAAAGAGGCAGCGATACAAGCAACAGGCCAGATAGGACTGGCAGTTGTGGGTTGTACGGTAACATTGATTCTGGCCTTTCTTCCCTTGGTATTTTTGCCAGAGTCAGCAGGGGATTTTATTCGCAGTCTTCCGATGGCCGTGATCTTTACCGTGATAGCTTCTTTGTTTGTTTCGATAACCATCGTTCCATTCCTGGCAAGTCGTATTCTTAAGAACCATGCCAGTCCCGAAGGAAATATTTTCATGCGAGCGCTTAAGAAAGGAATTAGCGGAACATATAGCAAACTTTTGCATGTGGCTTTACAGCGACCTGTTGCTACACTTACCATTACTGGAATTTTATTCATCGGAAGTTTGATGTTGTTCCCTGTTGTGGGTTTCAGTCTCTTTCCAAAATCCGAAAAGCCACAGTTTCTCATCAATGTGGAGATGCCTAATGGCACTAGCATTTATGAAACGGATAAAGTGGCCCGATATGTGGAGCAGGAATTGAAGAAAGAACCTGAAATAAAATTCCTGACCACCAATGTTGGTAAAGGTAATCCTCGCATTTATTATAATGTAATCCAGCGAAACGAGTCGAGCAACTTCGCACAGTTCTTTGTTCAACTTAATGATCAAACACCCGAAGAGAAAACAAAACTGATTGACAAACTGCGTGATAAATTCTTCTCTTATCCCAATGCAAAGATTGAAGTAAAAGACTTTGAGCAAGGCCCACCATTGGAAGCGCCTGTTGCAATACGGATCTTTGGAGAAAATCTGGACACCTTGCGGAAAGTTTCAATGCAAGTGGAGCAACTTATCTCGAAGGCGGAAGGGACTATTTATGTGAACAATCCATTGGCCAGTCAGAAGACGGATTTGCATGTGAAGATTAATAAAGAGAAAGCGGGTTTGCTTGGCGTTGCCATCAGTGATATTGATCGCTCTATTCGTTTAGGTGTGGCGGGTTTGAATGTGGCGCAATTCTCACCAGGCGAAGGAGAAGATGAAATCAATATTAATGTAACGCTGCCGCGAGGAAAGTTTGCCACCTATGATGTATTTAACAATATCTATGTGAACTCTGTTACAGGACAGGCCATTCCATTACGGCAATTGGCGGAAGTTGAATTTGAAACAACCCCCAATCTTATCCGCCATTATGATAAAGCTCGTTTTGCAACGGTGACAGCTTTTGTAAAGAGTGGTTATTTATATCAAGACATCAATAATCAAGTGATCAAGAAGCTTGATGCCTTCAAATTTCCGAAAGGATATTCATACGTAGCAGCAGGTGAGCTGGAGAACAAACAGGAATCGTTTGGCGGAATCTCAACGATTATCCTGATTACCATTTTTGGATTCATCGCTGTGCTGGTGCTGGAGTTTGGAACATTTAAAAGCACCATGATTGTGTTATCGGTAATTCCACTAGGTGTGATTGGTGCGGTAAGTATGCTCTATATTACCGGCAATCCGTTGTCGTTTGTGGCTGTTATTGGTTTGATTGCGCTCGTGGGCATTGAAGTAAAGAACTCTATTCTATTGGTTGACTTTACTAATCAATTGCGCGAACGCGGAGTACCTTTGTTGGAAGCGATTGAGAAGGCTGGTGAAATTCGCTTTGTTCCCATCGTATTAACTTCCCTCACCGCAATCGGTGGGTTGACACCACTGGCTATTGAAAACAACCCCTTGTATTCACCATTGGCATGGGTGATCATCGGTGGGTTGATCAGCTCTACTTTGCTTTCGCGATTGGTGACACCGGTGATGTATAAACTGTTGCCGCCAAGAGTAGAGGTGGTGGGAGAGAGGGAAGGCGATATTCCTCTTGATTGATTTAACCGCATAGGCACATAGTAAACATAGTTTCCTATGTGCTCTATGTTTCTAGAGGCTAAGACCGTATTTGTTAAAATTTTAAACGTATAGGCACAATTAAACATAGTGTAATGTTGTTTAATTTGAGCTTGTTCACTGTCATGCGATTCTATATCTTTCTTTAGCCAAACCAAACTTCACATGAAAAAAGTCCTCTACTCTCTTTTGCTCCTTCTCGTTTTTGTTTCGTGCAAAAAACAGGAATACGATGTTGTTATTCGTGGTGGCACTGTGTTTGATGGCTCTGGTCAACCCGGTGTTGTAACGGATGTAGCTATCAATGCTGATACCGTTGCTTTTATTGGCGATCTCTCAAATGCTGTTGGCAAAAAGGAAATTGATGCAACCGGACTTGCAGTAGCACCCGGTTTTATAAACATGTTGAGTTGGGCAGTTGAGTCGCTGATCATCGATGGCAAATCGCAAGGCGACATCCGGCAAGGAGTCACGCTGGAGGTATTTGGAGAAGGTAATTCTATGGGGCCGTTGAATGATGAGATGAAGGCAGAGGCTCTGGCGGATATGAAAAGAGATCCTGACAGGAAATTTGATATTGACTGGACAACGCTAGGCGAGTATTTGGAGTCGTTGGAGCGAAGAGGTGTGGCCACAAATGTAGCTTCCTTTATAGGAGCCACTACAGTTCGCGTTCATGAATTGGGTTATGAAAATCGGTTGCCCAACGCAGAAGAGATGGTACGCATGCGTGAGTTGGTGAAGCAAGCCATGGAGGAAGGAGCGTTAGGAGTTGGATCATCACTTATCTATGCGCCTGCCAACTACTCATCAACGGAAGAACTCATTGAACTTTGTGAAGTAGCAGGTCAATACGGAGGTATGTACATCACGCACATGCGTAGTGAAGGCAATTCTATTTTTGACGCAGTGGATGAAACCGTCCGCATTGCGCGCGAAGGAAAATTGCCTGCGGAAATTTATCACCTTAAAATAGGAGGAAAAGATAACTGGTGGAAATTGGATTCGGTTCTCGCAAAAATCGATCAAGCCAATAAAGAAGGATTGAAAATTACGGCTGATATGTACACTTATACAGCAGGTGCTACCGGTCTTGATGCGTCTATGCCGCCTTGGGTGCAGGAGGGAGGACTTAAGCAATGGATAAAGAGATTACAAGATCCAAAAATAAGAAAGAAGGCATTGGATGAAATGCGCAAGCCTTCTGACAAATGGGAAAATCTTTTGCTGATGGCGGGTAGTCCAGAAAGAGTTTTGCTGTTAGGTTTTGCCAACGATTCGTTAAAGCGTTTTACAGGTAAGACGTTGGCAGAAGTAGCCAAGATATATGGCAAATCACCAGAAGAGACAGCCATGGATCTTGTTATTACGGATAGCACGCGTGTGGGTACTGCTTATTTTATGATGAGTGAAGAAAATGTAAAGCGCCAGATTGCATTGCCGTATTTAAGTTTTGGTTCTGATGCAGAATCCGCAGCCCCTGAAGGTGTGTTCTTAAAATCAAGTACGCATCCTCGTGCGTATGGAAACTTTGCTCGCCTGCTGGGAAAATATGTCCGCGATGAAAAAGTAATTCCACTTGAAGAGGCGATACGTAAACTCACATCGTTGCCTGCCGGTAATCTGAAGATTAAAAAGCGTGGCGCATTAACTTCCGGATATTTTGCAGATGTGGTAGTATTTGATCCGGCAACAATTCAGGATAACGCTACTTTTGAAAAGCCACATCAATATGCCACGGGCATGATGCATGTGTTTGTCAATGGAACACAGGTATTAGAAAATGGTGAACATACAGGAGCAAAACCTGGAAGAGTGGTGAGAGGACCGGGGTATAAAAAATAAAGTTATTGGGACTTGTAGAACTACTCCAATACCGAAGTCCTAATACCTTAATACCTAAATCCCAATGCCAGTTTAGTGTCCACCCTTCACATACGCCCAACCCTCTTCTTGTTTAAGAGTAAGTTCAATCATAGCTGATGGAACAACTTGAACGGATGGCAACAGCTCTTCTTTTTTAATATTTCTTCTCTTCATGGTGTTGTTACAGGCCGAGAAGACAACACCTTGAGCAGACCAATCGGCCAGTGCCTTGCTTGCTTTTGACTTTGAGGTCATCAATAAATCAAGGCCTGGTCCATGGCACACTACCTCGATATCTGCATTGGGCCAGGCCGTGCGAATGTTTTTTACCTGACCCGTAACAGTGGCCTGAGAAAGTGAATCGTTATCTGTAAACTGCATAACAATTTTATGTTTTTTAAGATCCAATGCTTCCGGATTTTGTTGTGCCTGAACACCTATGGCAATCATACTTAGCAGTGCGAGGAATAAGTTTTTCATGATGGTTTGTTAGTTTGCAGAGAAAGATACAATAATACTACTTTAGACTTTCAAGAATTGGTTTAAACGGACCAAACTTATGCTGAGCTTCACTAAATGGATCAGCATAAGGCCCAATAGGATGATCTACCGGTTTGGCATCAATCTTAGGCCAATCTTGTGCAAATGTTTTTTCTGGCCGCGGAAGGGAAACAACATAAGCGGCTATGTCCCACGATTCTTCTTCCGTTAGCAAAGGGTTATCATGGGTTGCACCTTGTGGCATGTTTGCAAAAATATATCTGGCGAAATTAGAAATGCGATACAGCCCTGCACCAACATTAAAACTATTTTCTCCCCATAAGGGAGGATAAACGTAGTCGATACCACTATTTCGTTTCAGCCCATCACCCTTATTGCCATGACAGACTAAGCAGTTAGATGCGTAGAGTGATTTTCCTTTTATGGTGTCGGCTGATCGGTTAAGGTAAGTCATATCGAATAAACCAGAGCCACTTGCCTTCTCACCTTTAGGAACATCTTTTCCCACCCAATTTATATACGCAACGATCGCACGCATTTCACGAGAAAGTGAATCAAGACTTTTTCCATTTAAGCTTCTTTCAATACAATCATTCACACGCTTTTCAATGCTTTCCAGACCTCCGCTACGTGCACGAAATCGGGGATACAATGAGGCAACTGATCCATAATTATTTCCGAAAGGTTTAGTGCCGGCATTCAAATGACAGTTTTGGCAATTCATCCCATTTGAAATTTGCAACACACTTCCTTTGGGGCCAAGGTACCGGGCGGTATGTGCAATCAATTTTTTGCCGTAGCGTATTTGTTCGCCTTCTTCATCAGTTGGAATACTTGTTGTGTCAGGCGCATGCCAAAGCTGCTGCTCCTCATCTGTTATCTTTTCGGGAATTTCTTTTTGTAGAATTTTTGGATAGGTGAGCAGAAGAACCACGCCCATCAAAAGAATAATTACGGTAATGCAGATAACTAATGCAGACCGAATGAGCCGTATAAAATTGTCGGAAGGAGAGTCCATCAGAAACGATTAGCGATGACTAAAATAAAGGTAGCCATCAAAAGCCAAACTTCAGCCCTTCATTTAAAGCTTTCTTATATTTTTTAATGTCGAAGCAATAAAGAAATGGAGCTTTGTGGGTGCCTCCTTGCTTACGTTCTTTTTGACGTTCCAGAATACCGAGTGCTAAAACTTTCTTTTGAAAATTTCTTCTATCTAACGTTTTACCTAAAATGGTTTCATACAAGCGTTGAAGCTCGGGCATTGTAAATTTTTTAGGTAAAAGATCCTTGCCTACCGGGTAATCGTTGAGATCCAGCCTTAACGATTGTCGTGCTCTTTCAAGAATTTCACTGTGGTCAAGTATCAAAGTAGGTACTTTGTTGATCTCACACCAGGTGCATACTTTTGAGAATTCATCCGGCACTGGCACCACTTTTGAGAATTCAACCAACGACCAATAACCAATGGTCACAAATCGTTGCATTAGCCAATCAGGTGTCTGGCTGGTTTTAAAGGCATGTTTTCCCCTGGCGCGATTAGGATCACCAAATGCATAGAATTGCTTTAAGTAAATGTTTCTTAACCCCGTGCGGTCTCTAAGAATTCGTACAGCTGATTCTTCTATGTGTTCTTGTTTTAGTATGAATCCACCTGGTAGGCACCAACGGTTGCTGTCTTTCCATTGGAGCAACAGCACTTTCAGTTGATTGTCATGGAACCCGAAAATGACGCAGTCGATCGAGAGTTGTGGTAGGTAAAGTTCATGCGCTATTTTCATTAAGTCTTTATCGGGTAGGCTCACTATTGGTTCGTTTTTCATTCCGCTAAGATAAAAGGATCATGGTTGGTTTTATACCGTATTTTAACAGCTTGTGAACAAATCGAAGCCCTCTCAAAAAATACTACCTATCCATCGATAAAAATCCTGAGTTGGTCTAAAATCCCCTTTTTCACAAAACAAAAATCATTTTTTGGGGTATTGTATCTATCAATAGAGTGACCAAGAGATGAAACAGAGAAGGATCAAGTATAGCGGTGAGCAAAAGGATGAGTCTTTACTCATCAGTAACTATGGAAATGTTTCGTTCCTGGCAGAGGGAAAATTTGTACTGTCTGGTTTGATGTATTGCCCTCGCTATTCTGTAGAGTTTAGTGTGTCGGGACAAGGCACTATTTCTCTTAGAGGGGTGTGTAAAAAACTAATCATTAAAAACATTACTGGCGATTGCTTGTTGGATTTGAGCGAAGTGGTGTGCGAGGAAGTTTATTGTAAATCAGCCGAAGGCAAATCCATCATACTTATTGGCTCTACAAAACTTATCAGTCAGGCAAATTTGGAAGAGGAGGCTATTCTTCAATACAAAGGGAAACCACTTGTTACGAATTGTACCCTTAAGCAATCTGCGCGGATGGAACCTATGAGTAAGAATGAAAAAAAGATTCTTGTAGCGTCTTAGCAAGTAGGGTTTATTCCTTTTTCTTTAGGGGAGAATTCATCCAAAAATTTGAGATTGCTACCTTAGATGGGTCGGAAATGCTAAGAGACAGGGGAATGTTTTTGTTAACCCATGAGGTGCTTACCGGCAAACTTGTATTCGACATTAATTTCTGCACAAATAATTCCCGGAACTGAAATAGCGTGGAGCCGGTGATCTTATCTAATTCCCGGTTGTCAACGTCTCTTATGTTTTTGACATTAAGTTTAAGCTTTGAACTCATCGCCTCAAAATTTTTCCCCAAATAAGATCTTGACGCTTCGTCAAGGAACAAATAGACTTGCCTTTCACCCTTCATTTGTGCGTTGAGAACTTGGAGATGATGATTATCAATCATAAACTCATAATTGCTAGTATCTAAAACTGATTCCTTTTCAGGAATGGTGTTAAAGTCTAACACAAAAGCATTTTTTTCTTCGTTGTACAGAATCTCAATTACCTTGAAGTCAGTATCGTTCTGAGTTTTGAACTGATTGGCAAATGAAATATAGTTTAAATGCATGAAGGAACCACTGCGGGAATATTCAGTCTGAATCTCATACATCAACTGCGTTTCTCTCATGGTCTTATTATACGTAGCGTATTCTATTTTATGAATTGCAAAATTTCCTTTTTCTATATACAATCTACCTTTTGAGAAATTTCTCGGGCCTGAGGCAGAGTATTTCGACTCGAAGGATATACAATAAAGAGAAATAGTATCCAGGTTAACAGCTTTTTCCATTTTCAGAAAATGGTTTTTCTCGAAATCCTGAATAAAGACATTAATAAAAGAGTATGAAAATTGATTGTTGTTTCGGATGGCATCGTGTATCCTTAATATGCTAAGCTCGTTTCCCCCCAATGGTGAAAGTATGGCATTAGGTATATACTTATTTTTACCGTGACCGAATTTACCGGGCTTGTTATCATAAGGAATTGAAGTACTTGTATCACGTGGAAAGTCGGTATTTATTTTATATTCATAAAGAAGGATTTTAGTATTCAGCAAATCGTTGGTCTGAAACCCTTCATCGAATACTTCTACAATTGCTTCGTTAAGGTTAAGGTAGCTAGTATCGAGTTGTTGATAATCTCTATAGTAGGCGATGTAAGAGAAAGGCTCATGAGGGTAATTATTTTTGATATTTTTAATAGCCATGCTCAACACCTTAGCTGGAGATATCCTCTTTTTGGTAGTAATCATTACCTCGTCTAGTGATCGGACTGATGGCTTAACTTTTATAGTATTGATAATATTTTCATCCAGATCATTGAATGACAAAGTAGTTGTTGTATAACCTATGCAGGAGATGACTATGGAATCATCCAGCGTTTTAAATTTTAATGGAATCTGAAAGTCTCCGTCTGAATTGGAGACAACTCCCATCATTTTAGATTTAATTTTTATGGAGACAAATGGTAAAGGCAATGCCGATTGACTATCGATAATTTTTCCTCTTATAATTCCGTTTCCATTTTGAGCATGAGATAGATGGAGTACGCCCAGGAGGATTATGAATAGAGCTGATTGGAAGGGAAGCCTCATGTAGGAATTATTATTATTTCCATAGTATTTAGAGCCTAAATTTAATGACGGCTTAAAATCAAACTACTTTTGATACCTAGCACTCAGACCTGTCATAACGATAAACAATACCAATACCAGGGAAAGCGCAATCCGCAACGTCTGCCAGTCGGCCAGAAAACCGATGATAGGCGGACCAAATAGAAACCCAGAATATCCTACTGTAGTCACCATGGCCAAGCCAACCCCTGGCGGCAAATCTTTGGTGTTACCG
>JAYVBN010000008.1:0-3124 GCA_043750455.1 Bacteroidia bacterium
GTTTTACCAATCTAGAAAAACAAGCGAAACCGTTACAGAAATAAACCTATTTTAGCTTTGTGTATTTTTGTCGGACAACAGTGATAGAATATATGTGTAAAAATATAAAAGCTCTGAATAATCGAAGTCAAATTAGACTTTGGCGCGATTCTATTTATTTAGAAGCTGCTCGAAGTAAAACACTCCATTCTTGTTTCCAATAACAATATCAAGCAGTCCATCTTTATTCATGTCTTCGCTTACAAATTGTATACCCACGCCCGAATTGTCATCAATAAGATGACGTACCCACACGGGTTTTTGTTTTCCATCTTTTAATAATTCGAACCAATATATAAGAGCGGGTTCCATGCCTCCTGGTCCGCTACCCTGATGTGCGAAAAAGCGTTTACCAGTGATCAGATCAGGAAGGCCATCGCGGTTTACATCTTCGAGCACCAGACTGTGCGACTCAGAAAAAGTACTATCGATAATGTGAGTTATGAAAGAGCTCTTTTTGTCTTTATCAAAAACTTGTTCATACCACCAAACTCCGTATGCATGCGCTGATGAAGAGACTACATCATTATCACCGTCACTGTCGAAATCATAGGTAAGCATTTGAGCGCACGGTTCACCCAAATCCGCTTCGTGAAATTTCCAGGGCGATGACTTCATGTCTTTTGGTGCTTCCCACCAGCCACCGCGTATCATCACATCTTTAACTCCATCACTATTAATGTCCCCCCAACCAAGTCCATGAGAAAATAAACCAACCCCTTTTGAATTTGGCTCGCTTATCGCAGTACGCTTCCACGTCACTCTCTTAGCCTTGACAGAAGAACTGAACCATGCCATCTGCCCGATTTTTTCATTGCCAAATACCAAATCTTTTTTTCCATCGCTATCCACATCAACTACCATAGGTGATTCATTGGAGGCGATGGAATCAATCAGATTTCTTTTCCATAAGACTTCGGCACCAGCCGGATTTTCAAACCAATACACTTCCTTGCCGGGGAAGTTATAGCAGATCAAATCCATCCACCCATCTTCGTTTACATCTATAGTGAAGTTGAGAAATGAATCGCTATACCCTTTGTTGTAATAAAACTTTTGATGTTTCCAGATGTCGTGAGCTTTCCAATCAGGTGCTTCAAACCAACGCGCTCCGGCAATGATATCAAGTTTACCATCTTTGTTCACATCGGCAACAGTTGCACCTTCGGTGTAGAACTCATCCCAGATATGATATTTTTTAAACTTTACATCTTTCCCAGGAGTTTGAGCAGATGTTGTCAAGATAGCCAGCACCATTAAACTTGTGCAGATAAAGAAGATTTGAAGTTTTACTTTTTTCATAGTAGTCATTTGAAGAAGGTATGTCAGATTAATTTTATGTTCACCAGGTAAGCAGATAGTTAACGAGGAAATTAAATTCCTGCTGACCCATGGTTGTTCCGAAATGATCGGGCATAATGGTGTAACGCGAAGGCGTTTGTGTGGCAATGTTCTTTTTAGGAATTGAAAATTCTTTGCCACTCAAGTCGCCAAAAATTGTTACGGCACCTTCTTCTCTCCTGTATATGCCAGTCATTACTTTACCATCTTTGAGTGTAATGGTATAATTGCGAAATGCTTCTGATATGTTGCGATTGGGATCAATGATTTTTTCAGCTAAAGCTTGCGACCCGCGTTTACCGATGCCATGTAACTGCGGGCCAATGCCCGACATCGTGTACTTTCGGTGACATGAATTACAGTTGGCATAAAACACAATCGATCCGGAATCCAACATCACGGCATCTGTTGCACTGAGGGTTTTGAATGCCGCCAATCTTTTATCAATGAGAGCCTGCCGATCGTTACTGACTGGCTCAATGTTCGCGATGATAGCACCGTATTCTTTCTTCTGTTTTGGAGAGATGTTGGTGAGCATACTTTCTTCAACGCGCGGGTCAATCAATGTTCGTGTCATGAAAGATCCATCTCTTACTTGTTTGAGAGCAATGTCTTTTCCTTCCGGTGAATGAGCAAGTGCTGTAATGATAGAGGCTTCGAGGTCGGCAGGAGCTTTTTTCACATTCATTAAAACTGCATTCACATCTGCACTTGGAGATTCACCCAACATATTTGCTATTCGTTTTTTAAAATCTACCGGAGTCGAATCGCTGGCAAGAATTTTTCCAGCTAATTTAACAGTTGTTGTGATGGATAGATTCATCAGCGAATTAAGTGCCGAAGATTTCAGATCGGTATTGCTAGTTCTGCTTTCAACGAAAGCTGTAAGAGCGGATTCAAGCGAACGCACTTTAAAGTCGCCAGCCAATTGAATAGCGAAGCTTTGTTGCGAAATGATGTCATCCGAAACAGAATCGTAATTAGCCGGATACTTTTTGAGTAGCCCTTCTGCAATTTCAACAGCCCATGATTCCAACTGTTTGGATTTGGCATCACGCTGATCAAGACCATCTTTTATTCCTTTGAAAACCTGCGTGTTCAAATCGATGTCATCACTCTTTTTTTCTTTCGCCCGTGAGATCACACTTTCCAACTGCGCAGCAGGAATGTATCGTGCGACCTGCTGATAGGCCAGTTGCGTTTTTCCTTTTTGCATAGAATTCGAAGTCAGGTAATTGCTTAGAAACAAAGCAGCATCTGTGGATGCAACATCCACCAACGTGCCTGCAATAAAGCCAGCATCTTTATCACTCCATTTCTTTGCACCAACTTCTTTCATCAAATCATTGTTTCGCAATACGTTTCGCAAACAAAGTCGCGATGTATAGATCAAGTGAGTATCAGTGGCAGGTGCGGAATTCAAAACAGAAAGCGCGGCCTCCACAGTGCTCATCTCGGGATAATCCATCAGCAATTCTACCGCTGCCCGTTGCACGTGCGGATCATTATCCTTTAAAGCAACCAAAATCATTGGATGAAAAATTTCAGCACTGGATTTCCATTCCCTTAAAATTCGTAGCGTGTGAAGTCTTATTTGAGGAGACGTGTGAGCGATAGATTTTTTCAGCATATCCTCCGTTACTGCATTGAGACTATACAACATCCAAAGAGCGTGTATGTATTTTCTTGAGCTGGTTCCTTCAGCAGTCAACACTGATTTTAAAGACTCAATGGCAGAAGCCCC
>JAYVBN010000009.1:0-4425 GCA_043750455.1 Bacteroidia bacterium
CATCTATCGTCTGGTCAAGAAGTTGTTAGATGCAGGTACGCCAATACATGGTGTTGGATTGCAAGGGCATTGGTCGCTTATCGGCCCCACGGAAATAGAGCTGAAGAAATCTTTGGAAAAGTTTTCCTCTTTAGGATTGAAAGTTCAGATAACAGAATTAGATGTATCCGTTTATCCAAGTGAGCATGGCAGGCGCGACAGAAGACCAGATGAATCCGATACGTTTACACATGAAATGGAGCAGAAACAAATAGATCAATACAAGATGTTTTTCAAAGTCTTTCGAGAATACAAAGACAATATTTCTGGTGTCACGTTCTGGAATATTTCCGACAAGCATAGCTGGTTAGATAATTTTCCTGTAAGAGGAAGAAAAAACTACCCATTACTATTCGATCAAAATCTAAAGCCTAAAAAAGTGTATTTTGAGGTTATTAAATTCTAATACTACTTACTTGAAATACCTACTTGCAAATATCAAAAAAGTTGGCCAATTCGGAGCCGGAGTATGACCACCGCTATGCTGACGAAAGGCAATTTCTCCATCGATTAAAGCTGTTTCAACAGGTGGGAATTCTGTTGCTCCCAAATCTTTCTTACCAAGAAGTGTGTATACTGGTCCAGCATGAACTGCGGCCAAAAACATTCCTTTTGGATCAGCCCAATCATCTCCTTTTTCACCAACACCAATAAAAACAGGGCGAGGTGCACACAAAGCAACAAGCTCATGTGAGTCAACCGGTAAATCATTCCAACTTAATGGCCCGGCATACTTAATAAAGTTTCCAGCCATCCAATGATATTCATTTGAGCTGGCAACATTCTCCACAATCTCACCGGCATTTCTGCGATGAAGTTTGACACCACCTTCTCCAGATGAACTTATATAAGCAATTGCAAAACGTTCATCGTAAGCCATCGTAACCACTGTTGCTTTTCCGTAACGCGAATGCCCCTCAATACCAACTTGCTTCGCGTTCACAGATTTGTCTGTTTCAAAATAATCCAACGCACGACTTGCTCCCCACGCCCAGGCGCGTAATGCTCCCCAGTCATCGGGCTTACGAGGTTGGCCTTTATTTACTAAACCTATTATACCTTGATTTAATCCAGCTCCGTTGTCAGCCTGAATACTTACTGGAATAAGAACCGCGTAACCCCAGCCTTTTGAAAGTACTTGCTGTTGCCAGGTTGGACCTATTTGTACTGGAGGTGGATTCATACCTGGAGGGCGAATAAAACTAAACTCCATCATGATGGGCACCGGATCCTTGACAGCGGCAGGCGTTGTCAGAGTCAGTTGTATGTCAACTGTAATAGCAGGATAAGAGGTATTGTCAACGTGACCCACTATTTTTTTTGTGATCACAGGAATCTCACCAATCGTTTCATTAGTAGAACTAACTACTTCCCAATTCACTGCCGGAATATTTTTTGGGAGCCGGCCATAAATTTCCCGATCAAAATCTTCAACAATCTCTGGTCTGCGTTTATTCCACCACGTTTTCGCGGTTGTGACTTTCTTACCATTCTTAAGTTGCAATGCATCCGGAAGATTTGGATATGGATTGGCTTTTGATTCATCATAGTTGGCAGCATTTGCGGCAGTCGGATCATTTCCATTTGCGCCTGGGCGAATTGAAGTGATCTTCAAAAGCTCCATCATCTTTTTGTGATCCGCTGCTGAGGCCTCTCGTATCTTAGCCTGATAAGCATCCCTCTCCTCTTTCGTCATAGAAGCGAGATCAGGAACTTGCCCTAAGGTTTGATTAGCAGCAAAAAAAAAAGCTGTTACAATTGTACAAATCAGAAAACTACGAAAGAACTGACGGGTCATTTTTGCTTTGCTAGTTCCTGAGCACTTGTTGTGGTGTAATATTTAGCCAACATATTAGGTACCTCCCATTCAGGCATATTTCCGTTTTCAAGGTATTCCAGAAACTTTTGCATAACATGGCCAAAGTGTGCTTCATGTCCTTCCTTGTATGAATCGGGAACGATCACTTCCCACTCTTTATCTAACTTCTTCAGCTCCACTCCAGAATATTTGGTTTGAACTGACTTCAACTGCTCTTGCAATGCCAATTCAAAAGAAGCCATATCACCAATAGGCTGAATGTAGAGCGTTGGTTTATATTGTTGCTCCGCACCTTGCTTAATAATCAAATTTGCCTTTGTTCCCCGCATAATGGAGTAGTGAGTATCTCCTGTACCTTCTGGGGCTTTATAGTTCCAAATCACAGAAACTTTAGCGTGAACATTTTTTAGTTTGTAATTGATCTCTCCGTTGGAATACACTTTGAGAATACTATCATGGACAACATCTTTCTTTAAGTATTCCGGAAAATCATCGAGTTTGGTAATGGCTTTGAACTCACTTAATGTCATGTCAGTTGTTGTTCGCTTTGCACTACCTATCTGAATATCCTTTGTATAATCCAGAATTTGTTCAGGAAAACATTCCCATTGCACCAAGTCAACTAGATGAGTGGTGACATCCACAATTCCTTCGCCTTGTTGAGTGACATCCATAAACCAAGCCGGACGAGTAAGCACACTTCCTGAAACATATTTATAAAAATGATGAACACTTTCTTTTGTTACCGATGGATTCTCAGGTGTACCCACTTCCAATGTGCCAAATACATCTGGCAACATGGAGAATTCTTTCTGAAGAATGGTAGTGATTTCAAAGCGTTCGGTCATGATATCATACAACAGCAAATCATTTTTCTTCGCAGTCTCAAACGCACCCTTCAATGTTTCAAAATCTTTGCCTGCAATAATCATAGGCTTGTCAGCCAAAACATGAAAGCCATTCTCCAGTGACCTGGCTATATATTCTGTCTTCTTCTGATTATTGCCCGAAAGCACAACTAAGTTTCCTGCTTTTTCTTGGAGCATCTTTTCAAAGAAATCGCCACCACTATACACCTCCTCTTTCCAACGGGTGGGCTGCTCGGCTCTTGTATTGAAGGCCTCTATCCTACCGAGATGAAGTTTTACATCCGCACCTTCGGGTGAATAAACATGAACAACAGAATCCACATTATCATACATTGATTTTTGAACCAATGCTGCGTGAAAATGACCAGGGTCTAGCGTAACAATACTAAATGATTTCTTTTCTTCCACAGGAGTTGAGGGCTGACAGGAAAGGATTAAAAAACTACAAGCTACCAGCCACAAGCTGCTAACCGATGGTTGTGTTTCTTTAATTTCAGTTTTGTTTATACGAATCATAACTAATTTTATAAATCCAGATTACATAATGGCATATGCAGCGCGTTGAGAGCGCGACAGCATTTTGTTCGCCTCTTCATCATTCTTAAACTTTTCAGTAGTCGGATCCCAAATTACTTTTCTATCCAGTTTCATTACGATATGATGAACCAAACAAGTTGAACAAGAACGATGAGCTTCCTCAACCGGTGCTATGTTAGGTTTCTTATCGCGAATGCTTTCCAACCAATTGCCGTGATGATCTTTGCTCACCATAAAATGGAATTCGCTTGGCCCGATAACTGATTTAATAATCTTAGGATCACTCGCATCAAGTGGTTTTGTTCCATCTGAATTGCTGACAGGATCACTTGCTGTAGCTTGATAGTTGCCGCGCGTCACAAATATCCAACCTTCACTTCCCTCATACTTAATACCATTGGGCAGTTCATTACTCACAACCATCTTTACACCATTGGCATATAATGCTTCGGTTTTAAAAATGCCATGAACATCCCACAATCCTTTTGTAGGGAAATCAGCTTGACCCCATACTTCAACAGGACCTGAACGTTCCATACCCATGCCCCAATGAGCGGAATCTATATGATGAGAACCCCAACCTGTAATCATACCTGCGCCAAACTGTTCGCAGCGCAACCAGCCCGGACGGTCATAACCTGATTGCGGATGAACCCGTTTTTCAGTGTAATATACTGAGGGGGTCGAGCCGAGCCACATATCGTAATTGAAACCTTTAGGAATCGGCATTTCAGCTTCTTCATTGCCTGAAGGATCGCCTGGTAAACCGACATAAACAGTTTTTAATTGCCCAATACGCCCATTGCGCACCAATTCGGCAGCATATCTAAACTGCGGAGATGACCGTTGCTGACTACCGATTTGAAAAATAACATCTGTCTTTTTAACGACATTGCTCAAAGCTCTGCCTTCGGCAATGGTCAATGAAGCGGGCTTTTGCATATAAATATGCTTCCCTGCGCGCGCCGCATCCAAGCCAATCAACGAATGCCAATGGTCAGGCGTACTGATGAGAACAGCGTCAATGTCTTTATTTTTAAGCAAATCATGGTAATCTTGATAGGTTTTGACACCTTTATAGTTCTTATTCAGCTTTTTTGTATAATAATCCTCAACTAAGGTTTTAGCCTCGCCTACCCTTTTTAAGTCCAAATCGCAAAC
>JAYVBN010000010.1:0-6593 GCA_043750455.1 Bacteroidia bacterium
ATTTAAAATTTACAAATGATGAAGATGGTATTGCTATTATTTCTAGTAACAATAATCCTGGTTGGGTGTAAGTCAGAAGAAGGAAAGCAACTTGTATGGTCTGATGAGTTCAGTTCTGCAGGGCAACCTGATCCAAGTAAGTGGAATTATGATTTAGGCGATGGTTGCCCGAATGTGTGCGGGTGGGGAAACAACGAATTGGAATACTACACCAAGGATTCTAAAAATGTTCGGGTCGAAAATGATATGCTGATCATTGAAGCGCACAAAGACTCGCTTGGCGGAAAAGCATTTACTTCCACTCGCCTGGTTAGCAAATTTAAAGGTGACTGGCTGTATGGCAGAATTGAAGTGAAAGCAAAACTTCCCCGAGGAAAGGGTACCTGGCCTGCTATCTGGATGCTATCCACTGATTGGAAATATGGTGGCTGGCCTGCGAGTGGTGAGATTGATATTATGGAACATGTGGGGTATGACCCTGGAGTGATTCATGGAACCATTCATACAGAATCTTATAATCATATAAAACAGACTCAGAAGGAAGGAAAAATCATTATCTCAGATGCTCAGGAAGAGTTTCATATATACGCTATCGACTGGGCAAAAAACAAAATGGAATTTTATGTGGATGGGAAACTATATCATTCCATACTAAAAGGAGCTAACGACACTTCTAACGAATGGCCATTTGACCAACGCTTTCATTTAATCATGAACCTTGCTGTAGGAGGCAATTGGGGTGGAGCACAAGGCGTGGATGATTCTATCTGGCCTCAGAAAATGGAAGTGGATTATGTGAGGGTGTATCAATAACCTTCATTCATATCATAATCTGATCTTTAATTCTTCAATTCTGTTGCGCTCATTCTGTAACTCCCGCGATAGCTTCGTTTGCTTTTCTAATGTCTTGCGTTTAAATTCTTCGTATTCATGTGTGATCATATCGGCAACTAGAATTTTTTCTTTCATATTGGCGTACATCAATTTCATTTTACCCACAATAAAACTGATGATCAAAACAAATGCAGCGAATATAAATGTTGAGAGTGTGAGAAAGGCGCTCTTCTTAAAATCCATACCTAAAATTGAAATGTGGGTGCTGTCATGGACTATGCCTGCTGCTGACTCACGCTCCCTTCTTAAGGTAAGCTCGACAGACTGAAGGTTAGCCTCAAGTCGTGAAACATTTTCTAGGGACTGCTTTAGCAATAACTGTTGTTTATTGACCGAGTCCTTTACAATTTTCCAAACCCCATCCAAAACAAACTCTTTAATGACTTTATAATCCTGAAAAGTTTGTGAGTTCGATTTCATCAATTGATACCGATCTGCCAGGGTGTGATCCTTTCCCTCCAAGGCCATGCTAGCGGGCTGTGAAAAAGATAATTGAGAAGCCAATAGGCCAATAAAGAAAATGATTCGAGCCATAATTTTTTTCTGCTAACGTAACGAGATTGATAGCCTCATCCTATACCGTCTGTTTGAAAGCCCAATTCTGTCGCTAAAATGAAATGTTTAGCTGACCAAGTGCCTAACGCTTCTTAAAAACAATCTGGGATTGCTACAGTTGCAGGTATTTCTTCAATGGGTCGTGACTTCAGGAAGTGGTGCATAACCGAAATTTATTTTAACTCAAACTCTTTATCCACCTTCAAAATAGTTTGCAACAACACATTCGCCCCATTGGCCATATCCACTGCTGTCGAAAATTCTTTGGGTGAATGACTGATACCGCCAACACTAGGAATAAAGATCATGGCCACGGGCGCAATCAACGCCATATGCTGGGAATCATGGCCGGCACCGCTTTGCATGAACTTTGTAGTAAAGCCCAATGCTTTTGCTGAAGTGTTGATTGTTTGCTGCAAGGCTTTATCCGTTAATGCAGGCTTGGATGGATTAGCCTGTCGTTCAAAACTGATTTTTGTTTTGGATGATTCAGAAATAGTGGCGGCCCGCTTTTCAATTTCACTATACAGCATTTCAATTTTATCGCTTGATAAATCCCGTACCTCTAAACCCAGTACTACTTTTCCGGGAATGACATTGTAAGCTCCGGGTTGAATAGCAATCTTCCCAATAGTTCCTACCTGGCTTCCTTTTACACTCTTTATTACTTCATTTACTGCAATTATAAATTGTGATGCTGCCAGCAAAGCATCCTGCCGCATGTTCATGGGTGTAGAGCCTGCGTGGTTGGCAAAACCTTCTACCGTAACTTCCCAATGCACAATGCCCACAATACCTTCCACCACACCTATCTGTACATTCTCTTTTTCTAAAATCCCACCTTGCTCAATATGCAATTCAAGGAAAGCTTTGATGTCCCCTTTTTTACGGATGCTATTATTAATGCTTTCGGGATTGCCACCAATGGCTCTGATACCTTCTGCCATTGTTAAACCACTTTGACTTTTTTGTTGCAATCCTTCCTTGGTTAATCCGCTTGTCATAGCCTTACTGCCAATGGTTCCGCCTTCTTCATTGCCAAAAATGATTACTTCTAACGGATGCTCCGTAACAACATTGTTCTCATTCAATATCTCAATTACTTCCAATGAACTGATAGAACCCAATGTGCCATCATAATTACCACCATCGGGCACCATATCAATATGCGAACCAAAGCCAATGGGTTTGAGCGTTGGATTTTTTCCCTTTCGTTTCCCGATGATGTTTCCTCCTGCATCAATCGTTGGGTCTAGCCCGGCTTTCTTCATCAGCTCCATAAACCAGGCACGTCCTTCAATATCGCCATTTGTATAGGCAACTCTGTAACCACGGCCATTGGCATCTTTGCCAAATTTTGCGAGTTCAAAAATCCGGCTCTCAATACGCTGGCTGCTCACGCTTAAAACGGCTTCTGCTTTTTTATTGTTTGAAAGTAATGTGCCAAACACGCCCATGCCTATGGCGGTGAGTGATGATTTTTTTATAAAGGTTCTGCGATGCATAATTTGTAATTTATTTTATAAGAACACTGGTATAAGATCCGTTTAAAAACTTGCAGGCACCACTATCTTTCATGAGTACAAAAAAAACCATGTTGTGTGACTGCGGCATAGTTTAATACAGATTTAAAAATGATCAAAAATAATTTCTTTAGCTTTCATTTAACATCGGCCATAGGCTAAAATTCGGTTATCACAGATTAGAAAAACCATATTATCCAAATCGTTTTGCGTTTAGAAAGCCGATTGGAAGCTGTGTTGATCCGTTCATGGCAAGGTCAGCCAAAATTTCACCTATAACGCTTACGAACTTGAAGCCATGACCGCTAAATCCAGTGGCAAAAACAACGTCCTTGTCAAACCCTGATAAGTAATCTATAATAAAATTTTGATCAGGGGAATTGGTATATAAGCATGTTTTCATCACCAGCGTATTCTCGTAGCCATCAGGAATAAACTGGTTCAAAAAATCAATCAAAAGTTTTTCGTCTGATTCCTTTGTGTTTCTATTCACTGAATCTGGATCTGTTGTATCAGCTCCAGGATAATGTAAAGCAAGTTTCAACCCCAAAGGGCCGCCAAACGTGCCGACTGGAAGAATCGGGAATCCATAAAAATCATACTCCTTATTTTCCAAAATCCAACAGGGAAATTTTCCAAGCAGAAAATCGTCCCACTTTTTCGGCTTTACCCAAGCAACAGCTTGTCTGGTAATCGTTAGTTTAGAAGCAAGTGAGGGAATCATTTTTCCTGCCCAGGGCCCGGCCGTGATCACCAACTTACCTGCTTTGTAAGTACCTCTATTAGTTACTACCGTTACACTGCCTGAGGTCTCACGCTTCCATTCAAGGACTTTCTCTTTTGTGCGGATAACCGCGCCTTTTAATATTGCCTGCTGAACATATAAAAGTATGCTACGTTCGGGAGTGATGAACCCGGCATCAGGCTCCTCCAGTCGCTGAAAATTTTGGGGAAGCCTAAACTGTGGGTATTTCCGATCGCATTCCTCTACGGTTAGATCAGTAAGTGGAATCATATATTTTTTAGATGAACCTTTTACCGTCTTTAAAAACGGATCATCCGGTGCTCCAAAATACGCGAGCCCTGTTTTGTAGTAAACTTGTGATCCGGTTTCTGATTCTAATGCCTGCCAATTTTTATAGGCTCTTTCCAGCAGTGGTACATAGTCAGAACCTTCGCCATATGCTTTGCGAATGATACGACTTTGACCAGCGTGTGAACCAAGCTCATGCGGAATATCAAACTGCTCGAGTCCCAGAACTTTATATCCCTGCTTAGCCAGATGATAGCATGCAGAAGAGCCCATGCTACCAACGCCCAAAACAATCACATCGTAGTTTGCCTGCTCGTAGGTCGGATCAACTTGCTTTTGTATGTGCGCATACAATTGCGAATACGATAAGGAGGCAGCTGCAACCCCGGATGTTTTAAAAATAAAGTCTCTTCGTTTCATTATTATTTGATATTTATTTTACGGACAAACATCGTGCTGTAATACTCGCAATAAAGTTGCGGGCACTGCAGATTTATTAATTTAAAGATGATTTGCAAACTACTTTTTAAACTTCCCAAACACGGGTTGCCCCGGCAAAACGCCTATTACTGTTTTTCCATTCTTCAACACAAAGGTTCCGTTAACCAGTACATATTCAATGCCTGCCGAAAACTCCAAGCCTTTTTCAAATGTGGCTTTGTCAATTACTGTGTTGGGATTGAAAATAGTAATGTCCGCATCAGCACCGATTTGAATTCTACCTTTGAAACGCATCATAGGAGCGATGCTTTCTAATCGCTTTGCAGGAAGTAGCGTCATTTTTTCGATAGCTGTGCTCAAATCAATTACTTTATCTTCTCTTACATATTTGCCTAATACTCTTGAGAATGTTCCGGCAGTACGTGGGTGAGCAAGTTTGGAATAAGCCATTCCATCAGAAGCAATCATTACACCCGGTGCTGCAATGCCCGTTTTAATCCATTCGGGTTTCATCATGTGTATAATTACTGCACCGCCTGTTTTGCGGTAGGCATCAAAAGTTTCTTTTGTAAGTCGTTCACCGGTAGCCACCCATTGTAAGTCGCCATAAATAATGTCTAACCGTTCCTGCCATCCTTCATCAAACATGGCACTTTGCAGCATTGTAGAACCTGCGGTATAAGGATACAGTTCGGTAGCTATATCAAACCCTTTGTTCTTTGCAGCTGTTACCATATCTATCGATAGCTGAATATTGCCTAAAGACATGCTATTAATGTGAACAATATGCAGAGGAGCATTGGTGAGCACCGCATCAGTTATTACTTCTTGTATAGAAATAATATCTGGGTTTCTTACATGCGTAAAAACCAGTGCATTGATTTCTCCTGCTAATTGAAAGACCCGGTACATTTCAACAGGATTTGTTTTGGGCAGGTATCCTATGGGAACGCCAATACCAATGCCGCCTTCAGCCAATGAAGTTTTAATATTGTTTACTGTTTGATTTATTTGTTCAGGAGTCAATACTTCATCTTTGGCAGGCAGGACAGTATTTGTTAATGCCGCAATTGTTGATTCACCCTTACTACTTGCCTGATAGAATTTACTTGCTGCCTCTTTGTATTTATCGATTGTTTTAAATCGTTCAAAAGGCCAGCAAACACTGGCACCGTAATTAATTAGTGCTTTTCCATTTCTTGATTCATACCATTTGCCCAAATGTTCAATGCCCCACTCCAATTCCAAAGCTGTGGTAACACCATCATGTAGTTGATATTCTTGCTCTACATTTGATCTGCCATGGACATGCAAGTCAATGAAACCAGGGGACACTACTAACCCAGTCGCGTTAATGGTTTCTTTTCCCTTCATTGGCTCAGAACTAATCTGAGCAATACGGTTGTTGAGTATACCTACGTTTTTGATGGCATCTAATTTTGTTTCGGGGTCTATCACACGGCCACCAGATAAGACCACATCGTAAACAATCGATGTTTGGGTGAAGGCATGAAGTGAAATAGTAAGAAGTAATAAAGTGAGTAGTTGTTTCATACGAAATTATTCGGTTTCTATTCTCTCTCTAACTTATAAAATTTTTATTACCAAGTCGTCAAGACACCTCGAAGGTATTAGACGGCAACTACACTATTTTTTCTTATCAATAATACCCATCATCTGTCTATTCATCAATACAGGATTGATAGCATCAATACCCGTTTTGAGAGTAGTGTCCAATTTACCAAGGTGACCTTCTAGTTCTTTGTTGAGCTCCTCAAAAACTTTGTATACGCCCTCAGTAGGTTTGCCATCGCCCGTTTCTAAACTGCGCCTCAAAGCAGAAAGCCGGTTGCCTAATTTAATAGGGAAGTTCAGTGGATCTTGACCGCTGCGATTTTTGGTTTGATATAAGTCTTCTTCGATGACAGTAATCTTGGCCATCAATTCTTTGGCAGAAGCTGAGAATGTAGGGTCGTTCACATCTTTGACGCGTTCTTCAATTTGTTTTTTCAAATCGCGAATGCGGATCACGGCTTCATTGGCAGCCGATTCACGATCGCGGATTTTTATCGCCAGGTCAAAGGTCTCTTTCAAGTCTGCTTCCGTCACTCCCTTCAAGTTCGGGTTCATCTTTACGGTAAAGGAAT
>JAYVBN010000011.1:0-13211 GCA_043750455.1 Bacteroidia bacterium
AGGATTAGAATTTTCCTTCTTCACTTTTACAGACGCAGTTTTCTGCACACCCTTCGCTTCCTTGTAGCGCTCGTCACGCTCATCTAATGAACGAAATCCTGAAAGCACCAATCCAACAGCGGTAGCATACATTGGACTTTTTACGGCTTCAAGTTTACTTTTGCCAAGGTGTTCGTTAGGATATCCGATACGCGTATCCATTCCAGTCATGTACTCAACCAACTGCTTTAGGCAACTGAGTTGAGAACCTCCACCAGTAATCACAATTCCCCCAGCTAATCTCTTTTCAAATCCTGAGTTAATAATTTCCGTGTGTGCCATCTCAATTATCTCTTCCATTCTGGCCTGAATAATATTAGAGAGGTTCTTCACTGAAATTTCCTTAGCGGTACGATTGCGAATGCCTGGGATTGAAACGATTTCATTTGGACTAGCCTCTTCAGCAATGGCTTTTCCAAAACGGGTTTTCAACTGCTCCGCTTGTTTTGCCATTACCATTAAGCCATGCTGAATGTCAGTGGTAAGAATATTTCCACCGAAAGGAATGACAGCCGTATGGCGGATGATGTTGTCATAGAAAATCGCGATGTCCGTTGTACCTCCACCGATGTCGATCAAACACACACCTGCTTCTTTCTCGTCTTCGCTCAACACAGCGAGACTTGAAGAGAGTGGTTCAAGAATTAAATCCTCTATTTCTAAACCAGCTCTCCGTACGCACTTATTAATATTATTGATCGCGCTGGTCTGTGCCGTAATAATATGGAAGTCGGCTTCCAGTTTTACGCCACTCATTCCAACAGGATCTTTGATATCCTCTTCGTAATCTACCGTATAATCCTGTGGCATTACGTGAATGATCTCACTTCCGGGAGGAATAACAATTCGGTACATGTCCTCCGTCAACCGGTTAACGTCCTCAATGCTCACTTCATCATCCTTAGAGCTCCTTGTAATACTGCCATGATGCACGGAGCTGCGAATATGTTGACCTGCAATCCCAACATTAACAACACCGATATCAATACCTGCCATGTCGCTTGCCTCTTTAACGGCCTTTTCAATCGCAAAGACCGTTTTATCTATATTCGTGACAATGCCTTTGATTACACCTTCAGATTCGGCCTTGCCCATGCCAAGTACTTCGAGTTTACCATACTCATTCTTGCGGCCGACAATCGCACAGATTTTTGTTGTGCCGATATCGAGACCTACTACAATTTTTTCGTTTTCCATAATGCTCTATGTTTTGTTAGTGGTTGTTTCTTACTCTTTTAATGCAATTTTCTATACTTAAAAATTTCTCTTAATCTATCAATCGGCATTAGGTATCGGGCGAATCCCTTAAGGCCGAATGCCCGATACCTAATTACTACTCAGCAATTACCTGTCCCTCGTATTCTAAATTCACTCGCTCATATCTAGTCCATCCACGCTGCGGAAGTATATCCTTATAGAAGATCATCAGCTTCCTGAATTTCTCCTCTATATTTTCAGGCTTTCCAAACTCCACACGTTGTCCTGTAATTTGAGGATAGATGAAAACTTTGCCGGCACTGTTAATATCAAGTTGTGCTACCTGGGCTTTCCAGAATTTATCATCATTAATAAATTCAATCATCTCCAGTAGTTGCTTTCCTTCCTCTGTCGTATTCAAATCTTCACTTTCAAGAAGTCCTTTAACAAATGCCCCGCTTATCAATACAACACGTGACGTATATTTTTCTGAAACCGGCATGATCACTCCTTCTTCGGAGATATACGCATCGGGTGCATCCGCCTGCACAATCCTGGCAATAGGTCTTCTCAGTTCCACATCTACTACCAGGTTGCCTTTCAAATCACCATACAGATCAGCCTTTAGGATATGTTTATCATATCTTAATTTGGTTTCAATGGCTTTCAGATTGATGCGATCAATACCTATTCCTTTTATGGGTTGGTCACTTCCTTCCACAAGCTTCAAGACATCAACTTCGTCCATGAAATGATTCTCATTAAGATTATCGAGTTCCACCACAATATCTTTACAAACTGAGCCACCTTGCTTCTGCTCCGTAAAAGCAATCAGAAAAGAAACGGCAATCAGTGCAACCGCTACTTTAATCTCTCTTCGTATGTTTAGTTTCCACTTCATCTTACCTCTTATTCATTAACTCCTTTATTGGCTTTACAAACGTATCAATATCCCCTGCTCCAACCGTTGCCAAAACTTCTATGTCCAGGTCTTGCAGTTTTTGCATCACATCTTTTTTGCTGCATCTTATCTTTACAGAACTGGTGATGTCTTTAAATAACATATCTGAAGTAACTCCAGGAATAGCTTCTTCACGTGCCGGGTAAATATCCATTAGTAATACTTCATCGGCTATGCTCAAACTCTTCGAAAATCCTTCCGCGAAATCACGTGTGCGCGTGAATAAGTGTGGTTGAAATATTACGGTGATCTTTTTACCCTTGTACATTGACTTCAATGATTTTAAAAATGCTTCAATCTCTGTAGGGTGATGTGCATAGTCATCGATATACACCAAATCATTTTTCTTGATAATGAACTCAAATCTGCGCTTCACACCTTTGAAGGATGCAAGTGCTTCACGAATTGTCTTTTCATTCACACCCAGCTTCATGGCCACAAGAGTTGCCGCAATTGCATTTTCCATGTTATGAAAACCAGGGACACCGAGCTGTATCTTCTCGATCTTCTTACCAAAGCCATGAAGATCGAATTCAAAAAATCCGCCATTGGCGGTAATGTTGCCGGCAAAAAATTGTCCCTGGCTCATGCCATAGGTTTCTTTCGTTATATCTATTCCATTTGCCAATGAAGAAATTGATTCATGAATAATTAAATTACCTCCTTTACTGATTTGCTTTATAAAGTCTTTAAAAGATGTGAGCATGCTTGCGTGATCTCCATAGATATCAAGATGATCTGCATCAGCAGAAGTCACCACCGCTGTCTCCGGAAAAAGGCGTAAGAAGGATCGATCAAATTCATCTGCTTCAACCACAACAATAGTTTTAGCATTTACTTCCCCGTGCATGACCAGATTAGAAGCATAGTTTGTTGTGATGCCACCCAAGAATGCAACCATATTCGTTCCGGCACATTTAAGAATATGCGCGATCAATGATGAAGTTGTGGTCTTTCCATGAGTGCCTGCTACTGCGACTGTTCTATAACTCTTCGTTAATAAACCTAAAACCTCCGATCTCTTCAAGATGGTAAAGCCTTGCTCTTTCAAGTAGGCATGCTCCAAATGGTTTTTGGGAATTGCAGGTGTAAACACCACTAATGTCTTTTCTTTCGTGATGTATCCTGGGATAAATTCAATTCTATCTTCAAAATGAATTTCCATTCCTTCTTCAATCAATTCATGTGTAAGCGGTGTTGGGGTACGGTCATAACCCGACACACGCAAACCTTTGTGCTTAAACCAACGCGCAATGGCACTCATGCCAATGCCGCCAATGCCTAAAAAATAAACGCTATCGTATTGCTCTAACTTCACTTGTTATTCCAATAAGTTTCTCAATCTCATTTACTATTTCTTCAGTCGCATGAGGTTTGGCCAGACGACTTATGTTTTCTTTTAGTTTGTCACACTGATTCTCGTCATACAAGAGTTTCAATGACTCACTGACAAGTGATTCTTTTGCCTCCACATCTTTTATCATGATAGCAGCGCTTTCATTCACCAGCGACATTGCGTTCTTCGTTTGATGATCTTCAGCTACATTGGGTGAAGGAACAAGTATACTCGGCCGTTTCGCCAGGCACAATTCCGAAATGGCCAATGCTCCCGCTCTGGAAATAACTACATCTGAAGCAGCATATGCTAAGTCCATTTGCTTTAAAAAATCATATATCCGAATTTTTTTCAAATCCTTGTTATGAACCTGAGCTCTCACACTTTCATAATACATTTTTCCGGTCTGCCAGATCACTTGCACCTGAGCATCAATCAACTTATCAATTCCTGAAAGTATACTTTCATTTATCGTTCGGGCGCCCAGACTTCCACCCAGCACCAAAAGCGTACGTTCATTTCTACTGAAGGCAAAATGATCCAACGCTTTGTCTTTCTTCGAGTCCAGGTTGATGATATCTTTACGAACTGGATTACCGGTAAACATTACTTTCTCTTTCGGAAAAAAATTTTCCATTCCAGGATACGCCACACAAACACGTTGCACTCTACTCCCAAGTTGCTTATTCGTTAGTCCCGCATATGAATTTTGTTCCTGAATCATCGATGGGATATTATTTTTAGTTGAAGCCAACATAATTGGTCCACTAGCGTATCCACCGGTTCCAATTACGGCATGGGGTTTAAATCTCCTTATAATACTTCCTGCCTTGAAATAACTTGCTATTAACTTAAACGGAAATGACAAGTTCGACCATGTCAACTTGCGCTGAAGTCCGCTTATCCATAATCCAATTATTTTATATCCGGCTTCCGGCACACGCGTCATTTCCATTTTACCCTGCGCGCCAACAAAAAGTATTTCGGCATTAGGATATCTATCTCTGAATTCATTCGCGATAGCAAGCGCAGGAAAGATGTGTCCTCCTGTGCCTCCTCCGCTTATGATCAATCGATATGGTTGTGATGCTTTCACTTAATCTCTGCTGAATAATAAAATGATTGCTTTAAATCTATGGCTACAAGCCGCAAGCTCCAAGCTGCTAGCAGATTTGTGTCGAGGAGCAACTTGAAGCCTGAAGCTTGAAGCTTAAAGCCTATGCCACTCCATTGGCTAATTTTCAAATCGGCTAATTGGCTAATTGACCTCATGCTGCTTTAGCTTCTAAATTTTTATCCTCTTTCACTTCTTCCTTCTCTGCCTGTTGTCCCCAATTTTCCTCTTGTTCACCACGGCTCACACTCAAAATAATTCCAACAGATAGACCTGTAAATACCATGGCCGTTCCTCCCATGCTAATTAATGGAAGCGGTTGTCCTGTAATGGGTCCTAGTCCAACAACAACTCCCATGTTGACCATCGCCTGACACACCAAATCGAAACTCAATCCAGCAGAAAGTAATCCACCAAAAGCGCGTTCACTATTGTAGGCTGCTTTCATTCCTCGATGTAAGAGTACCAGATAAAGTACCAGCACTATTACTCCACCAATCATTCCATATTCCTCTATCACAATTGCATAAACAAAATCTGAATAGGGATGTGGAAGAATATTTCGCTGATCACTGTTGCCTGGTCCTTTCCCAAAAATTCCTCCGGTGGCCACAGCAATCCTTCCATGTTTTGCCTGAAATGGTAACTCCGTTCCATTGACAAAACTCAAAATTCTATTCTTTGCTGTTTCAGCTCTTACACCAAATTTTAATGCAACTGCTCCTGCCAACAATCCTACCAGCACCAACATTGCCAAATACTTCACGGGCACACGACCGATGAACATCACTAACATGCAGGTTGCAAATAGCAGCATTGCCGTTGACAGGTTTGTTAAGGCGATCAATCCACAGATCACACCACACCAAATCAACATAGGAATCAGAGACTCTTTGATGTCTTCTATGTTCTGTTGCTTCTTTGAAAGCATGCTAGCCAGATTGATGATCAAGGCTAAGCTTGCAAAATCAGAAGGCTGAAAAGAAGTATTGATAAACGGAACAGTAATCCAGCGAGCTGCGTCATTAATAGTGGTTCCGTTTGTGAATGTATAAATCAACAACGGCACACTTACCCACAAGGCTAATCTTGATATTTTGGAATAGTATCTGTAATCTATCTTATGAGCGAACCACATGGCAGCTAAGCCCAGAAACACCATCATCGTATGCTTCAATAAGTAAGACTCAGTACTGCTACTGCGTTTATATGCCAATGTTCCGATGGAGCTATACACCACCAAAATACTAATCAACGACAATGCAAATACTACTGCCCAGATGACCCGGTCACCTTTCAGATTATTATCGGCCCATTCCTTTACTCTGCTCAGTTTCATAAGCAAAAAGAATTTAGAATATAGAATTTAGTAGTTAGAATCATTTTCGGATAGCACTCATATAAGCCTCTAACAGTTTACTTACCTCTTCGGCATTGCTTTGTAACTTATTAACCTCACCATATTTTAAATCTCCTGATAACAGAAGGTGATACTCGGTCTCCGACAAAGAGCCCTGTGCAATATTTAATATTCTCAGTTTGTCCAATTTGCTTTTCTTTTTAAAAGCCTCGGCAATATTTGCGGCTACCGAAGATGCTGACCTGCGAAGCTGAGAAGTAAGTCCGTAAAGCTCGTCCTTCGGAAAATTTTGACTTAATTGATAGACAGCCAGTACAAGCTGATGTGCCTTTTGCCAGACAATCAAATCTTTAAACGATTTCGCAGGGCTATACTCCATTTCTATATTCTAGATTCTGAATTCTAAATTCTTCTCCACTACTTCTTTAAGACTAAGAACTGCCTCCCTAAATTGATTACCTCTGTCTTCATAGTTCTTGAAAAGATCGAAACTCGCGCAAGCTGGAGACAGCAGCACTACATCACCCGACTGCGAAACTCGAAGTGCTAATTGAGCTAATTCTTTAACACTTTGTGTTTCATAAATTTCCTTCACAACTCCACCAAAAGCTTTCTTCAATTTTTCGTTGTCTTTCCCCAAACAAATCAATACCCTCACCTTTTCCTTTACTTGTTCTTCAATGAGTTTGTAATCGTTCCCTTTATCAATCCCTCCCGCAATCCATATCAAAGGGCCTTTGTAACTTCCTAATCCATACACCACTGAATCTACATTGGTAGCTTTTGAATCATTTACAAACTCAACGTTTTTAATTGTTGCGACTGACTCCAAACGATGCGGAGCATTTTTGAAAGTCTGCAGTCCAGACCTGATAGAGTCAACGGAAACTCCTACCAAGAATGCCGCTGAAACCGCAGACATCGTATTGATAAGGTTATGAGGGCCTCGTAATGTTGTATCCGATTGTAAAATCTTGAATGACTCTTTCCCAAACGAGAAGGACATTTTGTTTCCATCAAAATGAACAGGTGATTTAGATTCACTTTTCAGTGAGACCTCAAGAGTTTTAGGAATAATCGGCCTATTTTTTACTTCCGTTGCAACTACGGCATCACCATAGTAAATAAAGTAATCCTCTTGCTTCATACTTTGAATAAGCCGAAACTTGGAGTTTGTATACTTCTGCATCTGATACTCATATCGATCCAAATGATCTGGCGTGATATTGAGTAAAATACCAATATGAGGTTGAAAGGTAGTTGTTCCATCTAGTTGAAAACTGCTGATTTCAATTACATACCAATCGTGATTTCCCTTCGCCACTTTTCGGGCAAGGCTCTCTCCAACATTCCCAGCCAATGCCACACTTTTACCAGCAGACTTCATTAAATGATAAGTGAGCAGAGTAGTAGTGGTCTTTCCATTTGTTCCGGTAATCGCAATTACTTTTCCCTTGATGAAACGAAAACCAAATTCAATCTCATCAATAACTGAAATATTCTTTGCTCTCACTTTCTTAATGATCTCTGCTTTCTCAGGAATGCCCGGGCTTTTAATCACTAACGAGGCATTCACTATTTTCTCCTCAGAGTGTTTGCCTTCTTCAAACGCTATTCCTTCAGCACTCAACTCAGTCTTATACTGATCCTTAATAATGCCTTGATCAGATACAAAAACATCATAGCCCTTGGCTTTCGCCAGGATGGCTGCTCCTGTTCCACTTTCACCTGCACCCAATATGACAACTCGTTCAATCATCTTAATCTTAATTCAATTTCAATGTTGCCAGACTAACAATCGCTAATAAAATTCCTATAATCCAAAATCGGGTTACGATTTTTGGTTCAGGAATACTTTTTTTTTGATAATGGTGATGAAGTGGTGACATTAGGAATATTCTCCTTCCTTCACCATACTTTTTCTTAGTGTACTTAAAATAGGATACCTGCAGCATCACCGAAACAAGTTCAATAAAGAAGATACCGCACAATACGGGTATCATCAACTCTTTGCGAACAGCCAATGCCAGCACCGCAATGATACCTCCCATCGAAAGGCTTCCTGTATCACCCATGAATACTTGTGCCGGATAAGAGTTGTACCACAAGAACCCAAGGCATGCACCTACAAAAGCGGTACAAAAAATTACGAGCTCTCCCAGATTTGGGATGTACATAATATTGAGATAATTACTAAAGTCCACGCGACCGGATAGGTACGCGAAGATGGCAATGGTCAATCCTATAATAGCCGATGTGCCAGCAGCCAATCCGTCAATACCATCTGTTATGTTTGCTCCATTGGAAACAGCCGTGATAATGAGAATAACAATTAGTGTATAAATGATCCAAGTATACTCTCTATCTAACCAGGGAACGAGGCTGTGATAATCAAACTCATTGTTCTTTAAAAAAGGTACTGTGGTTTTAGTCGATTTAACATCGAAGTCTGATTTCATATCTCCACTGGTTTGTCTTACAGTGACGTTTGCTAATGCTGCTGGAGTCTTTTCACGAATAACAACATTCTCATTAAAATAAAGAGTGAGTCCCACAATCAATCCAATAGTTACCTGTCCAACAATTTTAAATCGTCCAGCAAGGCCTTCCTTATTTTTTCGAAAGACTTTAATGTAGTCATCCAGAAAGCCGATGAGCCCTAACCAAATAGTTGTTGCTATTAATAAAATTACATACACGTTATCCAGCCGCGCCATTAGCAGAGTTGGAATTAAGATGGCCGCGATGATAATGATTCCGCCCATTGTCGGAGTACCTTTCTTCTGAAGTTGACCTTCAAGCCCAAGATCGCGGATGCCTTCACCAACTTGTTTCTTATGTAAATAGTTTATCAAGCCCTTTCCAAAAAAGACTGTAATCAAAAGAGACAATACCGCAGCAACACCTGCCCGGAAGGAGATGTACTGAAACAATCCAGCACCGGGGAAGTCAAAGTTTCTTTCTATATAGTCGAATAAATAATACAGCATGCTAATTCGTTAATTTGCTGATTCGTTGATTATCTTACTTTTTACAAATTTTGAATTTACCGTTCACTTTACTCTTAATTATCAATATATCATTACCGAATTGACTCATCACCGAATCAACAAATCAATTCGCAAACATTTTAAGCATACGTACCAAAACTTCTTTATCGTCAAAAGGATGTTTTACACCCTTGATCTCCTGATAATTCTCATGACCCTTCCCTGCTACTAGTATGATGTCTTTTTCTTTTGCAAGCATGCAGGCAGTCTTGATCGCTTCTTCCCTATCTACCATCACCAATGTTTTCTTTGCATCCGTAGGCCCCACACCCGTTTGCATCTCTCGAATGATTTCCATTGGATCTTCACTTCGTGGATTGTCAGAAGTGAAAATAATTTTGTTGGAATATTTACAGGCCACAGCAGCCATTAAAGCCCGCTTGGTTCGATCACGATCTCCACCACAGCCTACCACAGAAATCACTTGCTCTTGTCCAGAACGGAAATGTTCAATTGTCTCCAAAACATTCTTCAAAGCATCTGGCGTATGGGCATAATCAACAATGGCTGTGAACTTCGAGCCAGGCAATACTAACTCAAATCGACCTGGTGCTCCCGTTAAAGCCGAAAGTTTCATTAATACCATTTCAGGATCTTCACCTAGCAAACATGAAGCACCGTAAACAGTTAATAAATTATAAGCGTTAAAATCTCCAATTAGTTTGAACCAAACATTCCGATCACCAATTTCCATTTCCAATCCTTCAATTGAATTGGTAATGATTTTAGCTTTGAAGTCGGCCATCTTTTTTAAACCGTACGTATGCTTTTTTGCCTTAGTATTTTGCACCATTACCATACCTCGCTTGTCATCTACATTCACCAAAGCAAAAGCATCTGATGGCAACATGTCAAAGAACCCTTTCTTGGCCCGGATATAACTTTCAAATGTCCTGTGATAATCCAGGTGGTCGTGTGTGATGTTGGTAAATAAGCCGCCAATAAAATTTAAGCCTTCAATCCTTCCTTGAGCTACGGCATGTGAGCTAACCTCAATAAAACAATGAGTACACTTTTCCTCGATCATCTTTACAAGCAACTCATTGATTTGAATGGGATCAGGTGTAGTGTGAGTGGCTTGAAAATCTTTATCAACAATTCTATTCACAACTGTGGATAACATTCCGCAGCGATAGCCAAGTGAGCTGAATAGTTTAAACAAAAGTGTTGCTACGGTTGTCTTTCCATTGGTACCTGTTACACCAATTAGCTTTAACTTTGAAGAAGGATTGCCATAAAAATTTGAAGCAATTATTCCTAAAGCCTTCGCGCTATCCTTAACAGTTACGTAGGTAACCTTATCAGAAATAGTCGATGGTAAATTTTGAGCAACAACACCAATCGCTCCAAGGCTTACCGCTTTTTCAATAAATGCATGACCATCTGACTGAGTACCTTTAATAGCAATGAATAAAAAACCAGGTTTTGTTTTGCGCGAATCGAAGCAGATACCTTTTACTTCCGCATTCATGTCACCAGATGTGGAGGTTATGTGAACTTTATATAATATGTCTTTCAGTTCTGCCACTAACTCAATCGTAAATTAATTCTTGCTCCTTTTGAAATTCTTGTTCCTGGTGAAAGTGATTGCCCGGCTACTCTACCTTTTCCTTCATAGAAAACTCTCAAGCCTGACTTTTCAAGCAAATAAATAGCATCACGAAAAGTCATTCCAGTTACATCAGGCACATGGTCGCGCACGACTGAATTCTTTTTCCACACCACCGCACTTCCATTCTTCGCAGCTTTAATCCACTCCTCTTCAGTAGTAGTGTGATTGGAAACTCCCAATTCATTACTTAGCATAGTCAACTCATCTTGCTTTCCTGCACGAATGGTGGGGAACACTCCTGGCTCCAGGGTTGCTTTTTTCTCCATCGCCATATGAAGATTAATATCACGTGCGTAAATATTATCTGCGATATCTTTAAATACAGGACCAGCAACACTATTTCCATACTGATGAATCCCTTTAGGGTTTTTTATCAATACAATTGCTGAATATTTTGGTGCGTGTGCAGGGAAGTAACCTACAAAAGATGTTATGTACTTCTTTTCATAACGTCCGTCCTTTAGTATCACAGCCGTTCCTGTTTTGCCGGCAATCCTATAGTAAGAGTTCTTTAAATTCTTAGCCGTACCACGATCAACAACGCCTTCCAGTAAAAGCTTTAATTGATTCAATGTTTTGTTAGAGCAGATCTTAGAATTTAGTGTTTCAGTCTCAAATTCTTCTTTTACATTATCTGCCTGACTAATACTCGTAACAAAAATTGGTTTTATCATTTTTCCATCATTGGCTACAGCATTATACAAAGCCAACGTATGCAGAGGTGAAATCTCAAATCCATAACCATACGCCATCCAAGGCAAGGTGATGCCACTCCAGTTTTTATCTTTTGGTCGCGTTATCTTAGGGTAAGCCTCGCCAGTAATTTGTAAACCAAGTGGCTTTGAGAGTTTCAGGTTATCTACATATTCCAGAAACTTTGAAGGTTTTGTTCCAAAGTGCTTGTCCATTAACTTGGCCATTGCAATATTGGAAGAACGCTCGAAAGCATCTTTGATGGTAATCCGGCCATAGCCCCCCTCTTCGTGGTCGCGAACTTTCTTATTGTAAAAAGTAAACTCACCATCACCTGTGTTGATGCTATCTGAAAGTTCAATGTTAGTGTCTTCCAAAAGAGCCATCATCGTCACTAACTTAAAAGTAGACCCAGGCTCAAATGAACCACCTACGGCAAGATTTAATTTTTCAACATAGTCACCACTGCCATCACTGCTTAAATTGGAGATCGCCTTTATATGACCCGTCTTCACTTCCATCACCACAACTGTGCCTTCATCAGCATTGTGTTGATGCATTGCATTATAAAGCGAAGTTTCTGCAACATCCTGGAGATTAATGTCAATGGTAGTTTTAATATCAAGCCCATCGATTGCTTTTACATTATTACCATCAAACACAGGTTTCCAGGTGCCACCTGCTATTTTTTGAAAAAGTGCCTCACCATTTTGACCGCCTAATGTTTCGTTGAAGCTATACTCCAAGCCAGCACCTTTGCCATCTTCATTTACATACCCTACAGTTCTTCTACTAAGATTAGAGAACGGTCTATAGCGCACGTCAATTTTTTCAAAGATCACTCCGCCCTTATATCGGCCGTCACGTAAGATCGGCCATCGCATCATTTCCTTTTTTGTTAGATAATTTATCTGCTTTCGGTTGAGTGTTACATATTGCTTACCAGTTGCACGTGCATCCTTCAACATTTCTTTGTAATCTTTTGCAGACCTGTCTTTGTAATACCTGGAAAGCATCATCGACAATGAATCGATTCCTTTCTTGAAAATATCATCCTTTGCCAAAGTGGGGTCGATGGCTACTCTATAAAATGGCAAATCTGTCGCCAACAAACTTCCATTATCAGAATATATGTTTCCCCTTGTAGCTTTTACCTTCTTATAATCGAAGTTAATTTCTTCACTCATCTTCGCCCACTTATCGCCCTCCACAAACTGAATGTGACCGATCTTTGCACTTACGCAAAGAGCAAACACAACCACGCATAAGAATGCGACTCTAACTCTTACTAATATGGACTTCTTAATATTCATTAATTTTTCACTACAACTTTAAATGGTGGGGTAAGGCTTTCTTTCAATCCCAAAGACTTCACTCTTCTTGCTACTTCACTTTGTTTACTGGCAAACATCACATCTGACTTTAGCGTGGTAAAATCCGCACGCAAGTCTTCTACCTCAGTTTGTGCTCTGTCAATTTGCCTGGTCGTCTTTTCAGCATAGTGTGTATTGCTGATATAGATCAAACTCAAAAGCATGACAAATAAAATTTTTGGCAAGTATTGAACAGGAAAGCCTTCTTCGAAATAGCTTTCTAATTTCAATCTCTTTTCTAAACCAGAGAACACGCTCTTACCATTATTCACGGAAGGCTTTGCCTTCAGTTCATTCGTGCGTTCGGGGCCTCCTATTTTAAATTTATTTTCTGCCATTTTTTCTTTTTAAGCTTAAAGCTTTTCAGCAATTCTCAACTTTGCACTCCTGGCCCTATTATTTTCTTTCACTTCCTCTTCCGATGCCTCAATTGGCTTTCGGGTTATTGCCAGAAAAGGTTTGATCGGATTTCCGTA
>JAYVBN010000012.1:0-2122 GCA_043750455.1 Bacteroidia bacterium
GTATTGGATAAATTCAAGCGCATTCATAAAAGGCGAATAAGCATTGAAGAATTAGCGAAGGATCTCAATCCGATCATACGAGGAGTGATGAACTATTATTGTAAATTTTGGTCCTATCATACTCATGGCTTATGGAATCAAGTGAATAAACGATTATTCAAATGGGTGCAGTGGGAGAAAGGACTTTACAAGAAGGCCGCAGTGCGATGGCTGAAGAAGAAGTATGAAGAAAGACCGCAACTTTTCGCACACTGGAAATTGGTATATCCATAATGTAGAAATACATTTGTGATTGAACAGGATGAGCCGTATGAAGGGAGACTTTCACGTACGGTTCTGTGAGAACCCAAGGGTGAAACTCCCTTGGGTGACTCGACCATTGCGAGCCCCAGCGAGGATTTGTGTGATGAGGCGAAGCAATCTCCCGATTTTGGGGATTGCTTCGCCCCACCCACATTCCATCGCAGACGCTCGCAATGACGCCAAATTGTTGGTTTGCTAAGGTCACTTACTTTAAAAGAAAAGAGATTTTATCGTTAATATTGATAGACCTTAAATCCTTAAACCGGTGAACGATCTGCCTACTCCACAAAACCAGGAAAGCTACATCACTAAAGCTACTGAAGTAGTAATCCGTATTTCAGTACTTGCTCTCATTGTTGGGTGGTGCTTTCTTATCATGGCTCCCTTTTTATCGGTAATCATTTGGGCTGTTGTTATTGCAATTGCTACATACCCCATTTTCAATACGCTGAAAAGAAAATTCGGTGATCGCGGAAAATTGGCGGCTTTCACCATTTCGTTTTCTTTTTTAATGATTATTCTGGTGCCATCCATTCTGTTAGGGGATTCATTATATGCAGGTATTCGACATCTAAAGTCGATTTATGACAGTGGAAATTTTCATATCCCGCCTCCTGACGAACGCGTTGCGTCATGGCCAGCTATAGCTCAACCCGTTGTTGATTTATGGAAACTTGCTTCCGAAAACCTATCTGGTGTTGCCTCTAAATTTGCACCCCAAATTAAGATGGCAGGTGGATGGCTATTATCTGTTATTACTGCAGCAAGCATGGGTCTTCTTCAATTTATTGGAGCCATTATTATTGCTGGAGTATTTCTGGTTTTCTCAAAGGAAGGCGGTGATATGCTTCGAAATACGTTTATCAAATTGGCTGGACAACGCGGGACAAATTTCGCAACACTTTCAGAGATCACCATACGCAATGTTGTAAAAGGAGTTTTGGGCGTTGCCTTTACACAAACGTTTCTAGCGGGTATTGGTTTTGTGGTAGCCGGAATTCCATTGGCTGGTTTATGGATATTGTTGTGCCTGATTTCTGCTATTGTCCAAATTGGAGTTGGCCCCATTGTGATTCCTGCAGTGGTCTATATGTTTGTGACGGCAGATACTCTTCCTGCTATACTATTTTTGATTTGGTCTGTACTGGTTACTCTTTCGGATAATATTTTGAAACCGATTCTACTGGGGAAAGGAGCTCCCGTGCCGATGCTTGTTGTCTTTCTCGGCTCCATTGGTGGTTTCATTTCCATTGGCTTCATAGGCCTTTTTATAGGGCCAGTTATTCTATCGCTTGGCTATAAATTATTTTTAGATTGGGTTTACCCGGAAGCACAGGATATAAGTAATGAACTCTAGATCGATAAGATGGCAATCGGTCTTTTTCCCTTAGCGATCATTCTTATCCTCTGGAATAGATTAAGCAATGAATGGCTGATGGGGCAGGAATAAAAACTGGAAAGTGATGCACGGGTACAGTGTCTATCAACCCAATAGTTCTTTAACTTCTTTCTCTAGGTCGGGTAGATTTCTTATTATGATTCCCCAAAGTATGTCCTCTGAAACGGAATCATATCCGTGAACTATTCTATTTCTTGTATCCACAATTTTTCTAGTGTGGCTTATCTTAATATTGGGGATAACCTTTAGAATTCTACTCATTGCTTCTCCAATGATCTCAATGTTTCGTTCGACCGCTCTTTTCGTTTTCAGGTCTTTTTGAAAATCCTTGAAGTTCCTTGCTTCGGGCAGGAATGAGTTAATTTCAATGATCGCTTGTTCAATATCTTTTAGCCAGGTCTTTACTTCATTGTCCATAGA
>JAYVBN010000013.1:0-2038 GCA_043750455.1 Bacteroidia bacterium
CCTGTCTCGGGGGTGGGGAACCAAGGATAAACGCAGGGTAATGGGTTGACCACTAAATGTTTTCTTATGTCCTGCAGCTAACTGCCCCGTGGAGGTTCGAACCCTCCCTCTACAGCATTAGGTTTAGTGCGAAGTAGGTTAAAATTGAAAAGCCCGGACTAGTAGCCGGGTTTTTTTTAGGACTAAAAGTCAACATATATCAAAGTGTCATTCCGGGCTTGACCCGGAATCCTGATTATGCAAGCACTTCATGGGATCACGGCTAAAGACCGCCATGACAGAATCACTTTTAGTCATCCATATTACAAACGATTGCTAAAGGGATTTTTTTTTGGCTATTTAGGATTTTGATTTAAATCCTTATGAAAGACTTCCCTTGGTTCAAAAATTACCCAAGTGGCACACCGCATGAAATTGGTTCTTTGGAGTATCAATCTCTAATAGAGTTGTTTGAAAAATCCAGTTTGAAACACGGTGAAAAGGTCGCTTTTGAAAACATGGGTGTCCAATTGACTTTTGCTGAAGTTGATCGCCATGCTACAAACTTTGCCGCCTATCTTCAGAATGAACTAGGTTTAAAGAAAGGTGAGCGCATCGCCATCCAAATGCCCAACCTTCTTCAATTTCCAATTGCTTTTATTGGTTCGCTTAAAGCTGGATTGATCGTGGTGAATACTAATCCACTTTACACTCCGCGTGAAATGGAACACCAGTTTAAAGATGCTGGTGTATCAGCCATCGTGATTGTGGCCAACTTTGCTTACAATCTTCAAACCATACTTGATAAAGTTTCTGCCAAACACATTATTGTTACTCAGATGGGTGACATGCTTGGAACGTTGAAAGGAGCTATTACTGATTTTGTAGTTAAGCGAGTGAAGAAGCTGATCCCAGATTATCACATTCCGAATTCTATTTGTTTTAAAACTGTTTTAAAGAAAGGCGCTAATCTTAAGTATGTAAAACCAGATGTAAAAGTAGAGGACGTTGCAGTTCTTCAGTATACAGGAGGAACAACAGGTATTTCAAAAGGTGCTCAGCTTTCGCACCGAAACATCATAGCACACAACATGATGATTACCCATTGGTTTAAGCCCTATATGTCTCCAGATCATAAGGATATTATGATAACAGCAATTCCGATGTACCACATTTTTGCATTAACGGTAAATGGCGTATTGATGTATTCATCGGGCGTAAAGAATGTATTGATTACAAATCCAAGAGATATCCCAGGCTTCTGCAAAGAGTTGAAGAAACATAAGTTCACTATTATAACAGGAGTAAATACACTCTTCAACGGGCTATTAAACAGTCCTGGTTTTAAGACGCTCGATTTTTCTTTTCTGAAAGGAGCTGTTGGCGGTGGAATGGCTGTACAAGACATTGTTGCAAAAAAATGGACAGAGGTGACGGGTACGGCATTAGTTGAAGGATACGGACTAAGCGAGACTTCACCGGTTTTGTGTTGTAATCCTCTGGATGGAACACATCGATTAGGAACAATTGGTATACCTGTGCCCAGCACAGAAGTTGTTATACTGGATGATGATGGAAAGGAAGTTGCGTTAGGTGAAAGGGGAGAAATCTGTGCACGTGGCCCACAGGTAATGAGTGGCTATTGGCAAAAAGATAATACCGGAGTATTCTTTAATAACGAGTGGTTTAGAACAGGTGATATTGGAATTATGGATGCGGATGGGTTCTTTAAGATTGTAGACCGTAAAAAAGATATGATCAAGGTTTCTGGTTTCAATGTCTTCCCTAATGAAATTGAGAATGTGTTGGCCGGTCATCCTAAAGTTTTGGAAGTTGCTGCTATTGGTGTGCCCGACCAAAAATCGGGTGAGGTAATTAAGGCCTTTATTGTGAAGCGCGATCAGAGCCTGACGGAAGAAGAACTAAGAGACTTTAGTCATAAGAACCTGACGAATTATAAAGTCCCGAAGTATTTTGTCTTCAGAACCGAGCTTCCTAAATCTAATGTTGGTAAAATAATCAGGCGAATATTGAAAGAGGAGGAACCTGCTTGAGAACA
>JAYVBN010000014.1:0-2490 GCA_043750455.1 Bacteroidia bacterium
TCAAAAAAACATGGGGCCGGCTGGTGTTACTGTTGTTATTGTACGCGAAGATTTGATAGGCCACGCCTTATCCATCACGCCTACGATGCTAGACTACAAGATCCATGCAGATGAAGGTTCTATGTACAACACTCCTCCTTGTTATGCTATCTACATAGCAGGCCTTGTTTTTGAATGGCTATTGGAAAAAGGTGGAATAAAGGCAATGGAAAAAGAGAATAAACAAAAAGCCGCTATTCTCTACGATTTTCTTGACCAGTCTAAAATGTTTAAGGGAACTGTTGAAACCAAATCAAGATCGCTGATGAATATTCCATTTGTGACTGGCAACGAAGATCTCGATAATAAATTTATCTCAGAAGCCAGCAAAAAAGGTTTGAAGCAATTGAAAGGACACAGATCTGTAGGAGGTATGCGCGCCAGTATCTATAATGCTATGCCGCAAGAAGGTGTTGAAACGCTTGTAGCCTTCATGAAAGAATTTGAAAAAGCAAATAGTTAATCCATGAGCGCCAGATATAAAATTCAGACATTCGATAAGATCGCATCAGAAGGACTTAAACGTTTTCCGATGGACAGCTATGAAGTTGCTTCTGAATTCAAAACTCCGGATGCTTTGTTATTAAGAAGTTTCTCGCTGCACGATCATGCCCTGCCTTCAAGTATAAAAGCAATTGGGCGGGCGGGTGCTGGTGTAAATAATATTCCTATTCAAAAATGTACAGAGCAAGGCATTGTGGTTTTCAATACGCCAGGTGCCAATGCAAACGCGGTAAAAGAATTGGTGCTAGCCAGTTTATTTTTATCGTCCAGAAAAATATATCAAGGCATTGCGTGGTCACAATCTTTGAAAGGTAAGGGTGACGAGGTTCCTAAGCTCGTTGAAAAAGGAAAATCAAATTTTACAGGGCCTGAAATTTTTGGTAAGACGCTTGGGGTAATTGGATTGGGCGCAATAGGAATGTTGGTTGCCAATGCGGCAGAAAATTTGGGCATGCGTGTGATTGGGTATGACCCCTACATCTCTATTGATGCGGCCTGGCAATTGTCTAAAAATGTAGAGAAAGCCAGAAGCCTTGACGCGCTTTTGGCCGATTCAGATTATATCACCGTCCATGTTCCGCTGATGGATAGTACAAAAGGATTTATCGATAAGTCCAAGCTGGCGTTGATGAAAGATGGAGTCAGGATTTTGAATTTTGCACGCGAAGGGCTCGTTCATAAAACAGATATACTGAATGCATTGAACAGTGGAAAGGTAGATTGCTTTGTTACGGATTTTCCCGAAGAAGATTTTATTCAACATGATAAGATCATTCTCGTGCCTCATCTGGGCGCTTCCACTCCGGAAAGCGAAACAAACTGCGCTATGATGGCGGTGGATCAATTGAGAAATTTTCTGGAAGATGGAAACATAAAAAACTCAGTGAACTTCCCTTCTGCTGATGTGCCCCGGAACGGTGGAGCAAGGATCATCATCGCCAATAAAAATGTGCCCGCCATGGTAGGCAAAATTACAAACGTATTGGCCGAACAAAATATCAATATTGCCGACATGCTCAACAAACATCGCGATGACCTTGCCTATAATATTATTGACATAGATGGCAGCATCAACGAAGAACAAATAGCGAAAATAAGACAGATCGAAGGTATCATTCTCGCGCGAGTGTTGCCAGGATCGTCTTCACTATGATCTTTAGGATTGGAGGATTATAGGAATGCTTTCATCCAAAAAAGCTTGTACCAAAGATGATTTACGAAGAGATTACACATAAAATAATTGGTTGTGCGATGAAAGTGCACTCAACCTTAGGTAATGGTTTTCAGGAAGTAATTTATCAGCGAGCCTTGGCTATTGAAATGACTAAACAGGGACTAAATTTTCATAGGGAAATGGAAATGACCATTGTTTATGACGGAGAAAATATTGGGATCAGAAGGGTAGATTTCTTTGTGGAGGATAAAATCATGGTGGAGTTAAAAGCAACCACTGAATTGAATGATAACCACCTTAATCAATGCAGGAATTATTTGGAAGCATATAATTTACCAGTAGGTATGCTTATTAATTTTGGTTCAAATAGCTTGCAATACAAACGCATTTACAATGCCAAACATCCTGAAGCAAAGGAAGCATTGAAGAACAATCCTAAAATCATTTCATCCAATAAATCATAGAAAAGACAATGAAGATCCGAGCATTTCGCGGTTATCGGCCTGTAGCAGAAAAAGCAAAGGCGGTAGCATCTCGTCCATACGATGTGTTGAATTCAGAAGAGGCGCTGGAAGAAGCAAAAGGCAACCCGTTGTCGTTTCTGAACGTGGTGAAACCAGAGATCACACTTCCACCGGAAACGGATCATTACAGTGCGGCCGTTTATGAAGCTGGTAAAAATAATTTTCAAAAACTGGTGAAAGAAGGTGTCTTCTTTCAAGACAAAGAAGAATGCCTCTATATATATGAACTGGTAATGGATGGCCGTTCGC
>JAYVBN010000015.1:0-5167 GCA_043750455.1 Bacteroidia bacterium
TGAATCTCCGTTTGGATATCACGTCATGCAACTTATTGACCGCAGAGGGAACGAATATAACTCTCGTCACATTTTACTTTCGGCTGTCCCTTCTTCTGAGGATATTGAGCGTGCCAAAGATTACCTGGATAGTTTGCGCGAAAAAATAGTGAAAGGTGAAATCAAGTTTGAACAAACTGCAAGAGAATTTTCAGATGATGAGAATACAAAACCGCGTGGAGGTTTTTTTGCCGATGCCGATGGAGGAACAAGAATCTCAGTGAAAGAGATCGATCCCATTGTATATTTTAATATCGACTCCATGAAGGTAGGAAGTGTGTCCAGGCCCATTATCTATAGAACCGATGATCAGAAAGATGCTGTGCGAATCTTATATTTTAAAACAAAACTGCCACCTCACCAGGCCAACCTTAAAGACGACTGGTATAGGATACAGGCCGCTGCATTAGCCGAGAAAAAAGATAAAGCAATGGAAAAGTGGTTTCTGAAAGCGCGCCAGGATGTGTTCATCAACATTGATCCCGACTATCAGTATTGCAAAATCCTGGAGTAATAATTTCTTAACTACTATTTAGAATGGCTCAACAATTTTCGAATGATGTGGAGGCAGCCGATGCGCTGGCTGAAGCTTTCAAAAAGCTAAAAACCGAAATTGCCAAAGTAGTGGTAGGCCAGGACGATGTGGTTAGGCTTATGCTCACAGGTATTTTCTGCCAGGGTCATTCACAGTTGATCGGTGTGCCGGGTCTTGCCAAAACTTTGCTAGTGCAAACTATCGCTACTTCTCTTGAACTTCAATTTAAACGTATTCAATTTACGCCTGACCTTATGCCTTCGGACATTGTAGGTGCAGAGACGATGGACAAAGAGCGCAACTTTCATTTTGTAAAGGGACCTATCTTTGCCAATATTTTATTGGCCGATGAAATCAACAGAACTCCACCTAAAACACAGGCAGCACTATTGGAGGCCATGCAGGAATACGCGGTCACTATTGCTGGTCAACGGTATGAACTGCCCAAACCATTTTTTGTATTAGCCACACAAAATCCAATCGAACAGGAAGGAACCTATCCCTTGCCAGAAGCGCAACTCGACCGCTTCATGTTTAATATTCATCTTGATTACCCTACCTACAAACAGGAAGTAGATATTGTGAAGAACACCACTGCCGATGATATTCAAAAAGTAAATAAAGTACTTAACGGAGAAGAGATTGTTGCCTTTCAACATTTAGTACGCAGAGTACCTATTGCAGATAATGTAGTGGAATTTGCCGTCAAGCTAAGTCATCTCACGAGACCAGGAGTAAATGGCTCTGCGATCGCAAACGAATATTTGGAATGGGGAGCTGGCCCACGCGCATCTCAATATCTTGTGCTCGGTGCCAAGTGCAATGCCTTGCTCAACGGCAAATATTCACCCGACATTGAAGATGTGCAGGCAGTAGCAAGGCCAGTTCTTCGCCACCGCATTGTGCGCAATTTCAAAGCAGAAGCAGATGGCGTAACGGTGGATGGGTTGATTGGCAAGTTGATGGCGTAAGCTTCCTTGTTAAGTTAGAAATATCATTATCAATTAGTGCTATCAATTCAACACCTCTCTCAACACCTGCACCGATTTTATTTCTCCAAGGTTGTCAATGTGTGTGGCATAAAATCTCAGTAACAGATCCAGGAGATTTCTGCGATTTATAGCAGTCATAGTTAGGTGATCATTAAAATCCGCTTTTAATAATTCTGTAAGCAAGGTTTCTTCCTTCGCATCGGCCATGCGTCCCTGAAGCACTTCTTCAATCAGTTGCGGCTCAAAACCGAGGAAGCGGCTGAGCTTTAATAAAAAGATTAGATGGCTGTTTTCATAACCGACCTGTTGCTTATCAAGTGTTATCAAAGCTTCAAACAAAAAATCAAAGAGCTCTTGTGCATGGCTTTGTTCCCTTACCGATTTGTTCAACATCTCATTGAGGAACATGGCTTGCGAGGATTTTTTAACATCCGAAGTCAGCGACTGATAGGGATAAGCGCATTGTACTTCTTTAATGCGTAAGATATTCGCATTCTCTTTGTGATACACTACAAGGTCGAGAAGTGTGAGCGGTTGATAAAGGGCAATCTTTCCTTTTGCTGATTTACTTCTAACACCATTTACAATGTAGCTCTGCAGGCCAAACTGTTCAGTGAAAATATTAACAATGATAGACGTCTCACCGTATTTGGTGAAGCGAAAGACAATGCCACGGGTTTTGTACAGCATACTATTCAACTATGGCAATCTTTTCCACATTTTTGTCTGAGCCATCTGTGGATGGTCGAGAACACCAAAATAAATTCCAGTCTATATAATTTCGTTATGGCCATTAAATTTATTGAGCCTACCTGTTGACCCCACTTACGTGTCAATATACATTCACCAAAATTGGCAGAGGGCATATACAAGTTCATCAATTTCTGCCAAGCTCTTAATCTTAGAGTAGTTTAAATGAAGCCTCCCGGCACCCAGCTAAGCAGTGCACCGCGTATCCACATACCCTATTTCTTATCGGTGTTCTTCATGCCCTCTAAAAATGCGCCTCTGCTACGGGCTTCATATTTATCTTTTTCGCCCAACACAACTTGTGCTTTATTTTCCGTCAACCTGAAAGAAAATGAAGCGAGCTCGCCTGTTTGTGCACAAATGGCATGCACTTTTGTAACAAATTCCGCGACAGCAAGAAGCTGGGGCATGGGGCCAAATGGCCTTCCTTCAAAATCCATGTCTAACCCGGCCACGATCACGCGTTTGCCATTGTTCGCAAGGGTATTACAAACCTCCACTATCGATTCATCAAAAAATTGTGCTTCATCTATACCTACCACATCGCAGTCGCCAGCGAGGAGGAGAATATCATTTGCAAAATGAACGGGGGTGGACCGTATCTCGCGTTCTGCATGTGATACTATCTTCTCAGCATGGTATCGCTGATCAACAGCCGGCTTGAAAATTTCAACCTTTTGCTTTGCTATTAATGCTCGATTTAACCTGCGGATGAGTTCCTCGGTCTTACCAGAGAACATACACCCACAGACCACTTCAATCCATCCTGATTTTGCCAAGCCAGTGCTGCGGCTCAGATGAGGTTCAATAAACATGATGCAAGTTAAAAGTCCATTGGAGATACTCTATAGCCAACAGGCAGTTTTTCGAAATTAATGTGTACTGGCTAGCTTTGCAACACGTTATATTGGCAAGGATGCGCGGCAGCCGGTGGCTAACAGACAATGCAACAGGTTAAGAGTATAGTAGTACGGTTTCTATCACTATCTTTAGAATCGAATTAAAGGATTTAAGATGGCCGCTCTTTTTATTGCAAATTGAATCAGGAACTTTTAAAATGGAAGATAAAATAAATTTAAAAGCAGTTGCGAATTATAGCGGAGCCTTTGCTGCTAAGGTAGCGGAAGCATATTTCTCTAAAAAAGAAAAGATCAGTGGCTCTGATATTCTAAATCTTTGTCAAATCCGGCAGGTTAATCTGTTTGTGCTTCGCGACCTGATGAAAACCTGGCAGCAGGAAAGTCAAAAATTGAAAAGTCCGTATTTCAATTATGAAACACCTGAGGTAAAAGATGCCCTTACACAATTTCAAAATGTGCTCTCCAACCACATTTCAATTTCAAAAGAAAACTTCTTGCCCTTTCTAACAAGAGCCGTACATCAAACCATCATGCTGGCATTAGATCCGTATGATTTTTATTCAGACACTCTGGATAAAGAAAGCAAATCACATCTTAAAGTTGCAGATTTAAAAAACGAAATCAAGTATCTGAAAATTAACGGTCAGCCATTAGAGCAGCTCGTGAAACAACTGGAGGAAAAGAAATTAGAAATCATTTCAGGCAATGAGGCATTTGCCCTACTCGATCACATTCTGGAAGAAGTAAACTTTACCCCGGAGGATGTGGATGCCTACTTATCCAAATTTTCTCAGATAATCCCTACTTCAGTGGAGATGCTCTATGAAAGTGCTGCTGAGAAGAAACCAATAACTGCCAAACAACAACCTGTTTCAAAAGAGACGAAAACTATAGCTGAAAATTTTCAGAAAATTCAGAGCATTAAAGAAAACCTTACTATCAATCAAAAGTTCATGTTTACCAAAATACTCTTCAGTGGAGATTTTGATTTATTCTCGCAAGCAATTGAACAGCTCGACAATTTTGATTCGCTGAAACAGGCCAAAAAATATTTGGAAATGAACTACACCTTGTGGGACAAAGAAAGCGAAGAGTATGAAGAATTTCTTGAGCTTGTAGAGAAGCGGTTTAGCTGACACCTTTCTATTTTATTCCATACAACTTACCGATCAGAACATTCACCATGATGATGGATTTCCTTTTGAAGGAACAATAGTATTGCCTCCCCTATTTTTCCAAAATATTTTCTTTTCTTTGCGATTCAAATTTCAATACTCTATGAAAATTTCATTTTTTCTAATTATTCTGTTCGCCAGCGTAACATTATTTGCTCAATCCAAAAAAGATTTACAAAACGAAGTGGCGCGGCTGAAGACCGAAACACAAACTCTTCAAAAAGAGATTGAAGAGCTGAAGAAGCCGGTGGACGTGCAGCTTACCGACAAACACAAAAAAGCAAGCTACGGACTGGGCGTATTGGTAGCCTCAAATGTAAAAATGCAAAGTGGCGATTCATTGTCACTGGATGTTTTGATTGAAGGAATAAAAGATGTTTTTAAAAATGAACCCTTGCTTATGGAGCAACAGGAATGCTCAAGCACTGTTCAGCAATACATACAGGAAGTTGCGGAAGTGAGATCAACAAAGGCGCGCACAGAGGGTCAGCACTTTCTATCCGAAAACAAAACTAAGGAAGGCATAAAAACAACAGCAAGTGGTTTGCAATACAAAGTAATTACAACTGGCACAGGAAAGTCTCCCCTGCCAACAGACAGAACAACCGTACACTATACTGGCAAATTGATCGATGGAGCAGTGTTCGATAGCTCAGTAGCACGTGGTACTCCTTCAACTTTTGCATTAAATGAGGTCATTTCCGGTTGGACAGAAGCATTACAACTTATGCATGAGGGCGATAAGTGGATACTATTTATACCGGATAATCTCGCCTATGGAGATCGTGGTCGAGGCGCACAAATCCCTCCTTACTC
>JAYVBN010000016.1:0-3965 GCA_043750455.1 Bacteroidia bacterium
TCCTTTGAAATAATCAGCATACGATACGGGTGTTCCCTGAATAGGTTTTTTCATTAAAATAGTATTGAATAAGAAATTGCTAACCAGTATTCCAATGGAAAAAATTACGATTGAAGAATAAGGTGTGAGCTTACCGGCTTCCGGAACTGAAAAATCTTTGATCATGCCATTCACAACAAAACCATAGAACTGCGCCATGAGAACTCCGGCAATGATGGAAATAATCAATCCCTTAGAAGAAACTTTTTGTTCGCTTCCGGTTAGTTTTTTATAAGCCAATGCATTCACCACTATTCCAATAGCAATAAGTATAACACCTGAAAAAATTAAGGTCGGATTACCCGAAGGTACTTTCAAATAATTATCAATCACACCCCAGATCAACGCAATGCCAATCCCGACAGGAAAAGCAACTGACATGCCTGCAATAGAGATCGCTGCTATCAGTAAAATGTTGGCCAGATTAAAAATGATTCCACCTAATAAAGCCGATGTAATGCTTGAGCTGTCTGCTTGTTGGAGATCCGTTACAAAACTTCTTCCTTGATCTCCTGTGCTGCCCAGGGTAAAAGCAAAGAACACTGACATCAGTAAAATGCCAATCACATAATCCCAATAAAACAATTCAAACCTCCACGACTTCTCGGCCAACTTTTGGGTGTTGGCCCACGAGCCCCAGCACAGCATGGTGATGATGCAAAAGAAGACGGCTAGTGAATAACTTTCAAGAATAAACATAGGCTTTACATTTAAGGATGGCTAGTCACAGCGGGTTTGTCTGAATAAACAATTACTTCATCTATTCGAATCCGGTTTTTATCATCGGGATTAAGAATTTTAATGCGCACCGTATGCTTTTGTTTTGGCAATTGATACTTCCAATACGCTTCATACCTGCGAGTGGTGTAGCTGGCAGGAAGTTCTACTGTCTCAATTAACTTATCATCCAGATATAATTCTGTTTTGGCCACATACTTTTCTTCAGAGGCCCATTTAGCCGACTCTGCTCTAACTACAAATCCAATGCCTTCAAAACTAAATGTAAGTTCATCTGTAAGGTTCTTGCGGATGAATTGCTTATCAACAGGATAATGACCAGGAAAACTTTCTTCAAACCGAACTGCTTTAGGTTGCTGTAGTTTGATCGTTATGTTATCACCAACCACTTTCCCTCCATTTTGTTGAATGACTTGCAACGCATGGTTGAATCCAATGTCGTACACATCATTCAGCGACATGGTCGTGTACTTAAAAGGTATTGGCTCTGCTTCAGTAAGGCCCATTTTCCAATAGGCTGGAATTTTATCATAGCCTAGCATGGTTCCTAAAATTCCTCCGGCAGATGAAGGATTACAATCAGCATCCTGACCGGCACGTGTAGTGATCTCCATCGTTTTTGTAAAATTTCCATTGCCATATAGCAAGCCCATCACTACATAAGCGGCATTAACAGTTGCGTCAATGTTAAAAGGAACAAAAACTCCTTCTGGGCAACCGATGTCCTGCGTCCATTTTTTTTCTATTTCAAACCAGGTTTCTTTCCAATCGTTGGGATATTGTTTGTGCCATAGAATAACATCACTGATCGCTTTGTAAAACTTGCTCTCTTTCGGAATAGTTTTCAATCCTTCATTAACAACGTATTGAATATCATTTGATGTAAATGCAAGTGTGTACATCGCGCCCATGTAAACACCACCGTACCAGCCATCGCCATAGTTCATGATGTGCCCAATCTTATCACTGATTTCAGAAGCCGTGTTTGGCATACCCGGTGACATCAAACCGGCAAAGTCAGCTTCGATCTGATAGTCGATGCAATCTGCATGTGGATTATTCAACCAATGACCGGACTGTGGCACCGTTATTCCATGAAGAATATTATAACGACCCGCCTGATTGGCGTGCCACAACATATAGCCAGCATTCGCATACGCTTTTGCAAATTCTTCTGCTGGAGCATTCAATCCTTTCTTCTGAAAGACATCAACGAATGTTAAGTCCATGTAAATATCATCATACAAGCCTGGGTTGTTAAGCATGGTTTCTTTCAGGTATCCATCATACCATTTAATAGGTTGATAGTCTTGCATCATGGTTCCACAAAAGCGAAATTCTATGGGTCCACCAAATGTTACACCTATAGTTTGTCCGGCCCAGCCTCCTTTGATTTTATCTTTCAGTACGACTTTACTCAGCGTAAGCTCTTCTTTGATAATTGGAGCGTTTACTTTTTTTGTTTCCTGGGCAAAAGCATTCAGCAATAACAAACAAAGCAAGATGGTGTTGATAGATTTCATAGAAGTAATTTTACAATTAATTGTTTAGCAATTCTTTTCTAAAAGGTGCGGATGACTGTGCGCCCATGCGGGTGACCGATATTGCAGCAGCACGGTTGGCAAAGGCAACGGCTTCGTCCAAAGTTTTATTCTCAGAAATCGCAACTGCCAACGCTCCATTAAACACATCTCCAGCGGCCGTTGTGTCTAATGGCGTTACTTTTGTTGTGGGTATGAGTCGACCGCCATCAGCATTATAGATGTAAGCACCTTCTGCGCCAAGCGTAATCACAACATTGATCACGCCTTTGTTATAAAGTTTTTTAGCGGCCTCTTGAACAGAATTTATATCAGTAATCTTAACCCCTAAAAGTATTTCAGCTTCTGATTCATTAGGGGTGATGATAAATAACCCATTAAGTATCTCGTCTGGTAATTGCCTTGCGGGAGCCGGATTCAGGATTAATTTTTTATTGTACTGCTTTGCGCATTTCGCAACATGTTCAACTACATCCATTGGTATCTCAAGTTGCATGAGCACAATATCAGCTCGTTCAATTTCTTTATCTGCTCTTTCAATATCTTTAGGTAACAAAGCTCCGTTAGCACCTTGCGCTACCACAATGGTATTCTCACCTTTGGCATCAACTGTTATCAAAGCAACACCCGAAGGATTTTCTTTATCAGTGATGATAAATGATGTGTTAATCTTTTCGTTTTTGAATTGTTGCAATGCTTGCTCTCCGAAAATGTCGCTTCCAACTTTAGCAATGAATGTTACATTTCCATCTAATCGTGAAGCAGCCACTGCCTGGTTTGCACCTTTACCTCCTGGAAACATAAAGAACTCTCCACCAAGAATTGTTTCTCCAGGCACAGGAAAGTGATTGGCTTTAATCACCATGTCTGTGTTAGAACTTCCGATTACCAGAATGGATTTTTGAGGGGCTATCATGGCCTTAATTACGTAAGACCGAACGTACTAAAGCTTTCCGCTCATAAAATGGTTTCCCAACCCGATCGATGTGTGCTTTGAGTTCCTTATTCTTTATCTCAGGATAATAAAGGATATCTACAGTATAGGGAAGGTCGCTGTCTTCAAACGCTGACTTTATCCGAATCAAATCCAGGTAGCTGACTCCTTCGTTACGTATAACAAAATCTATGTCGCTTCCTTCTTTAAAAGACTCTTTCGCACGGCTGCCAAAAACGTATACATTGTCAACCTTAGGATATTTTTCAAAAATAGCCCAGATCGTTTCTTCGTCACGTTTTGTTAATCCATTATTCATTGAATAACCCAAGTTGATCTTTTTTTACTTGCTCAGTTAAAAAGTTATGAAGTTTCTTCAGTGCCGGAAAGATGACTTCCCGAATGGTTGATTCCGCTTTTTCAAACTTTTCGCCATCATAATCATGAGCCAATTCGTTTCTAACCTCAAGTGCATCAATCAAGGCCTTGGGCATAATTTATAAACCCACTCTCTTGCGCTTGCCTTAAGGTTCCTTTCGGAGTTAGTTTGAAAGCCAGGCCTTCTTCCTGCATATAATCCTTCAGCGTTTTCCACCCCAGTTCGAGTGTAAATTCAAAACGCTGCACTACCCCGTTTCTCTCTAGCTCATTCAATTCAACTTCCGCTAAAGACTCTTCCGGTTTCAGAAAAGCTTTATGAAAATTTTGAAAGC
>JAYVBN010000017.1:0-8090 GCA_043750455.1 Bacteroidia bacterium
CATCGTACCCTTTAAGTACAATGATAAATTCAGTGTCAACCTTTGAGATATCCTCATAGGCCTTTCCATACATAGGACTTTTTTCATTGATTGGATGGACAAGCGTCCAATTCAAAGGAAATAATGTTACCTGACTTCGTTCTAACTCCAATGGTAAGTAGACCCTGCTTTTGCCTTTTTCCTGGTACGAATAAATCACTCTGGCCGAAATATCCATGATCGTACTTTTGCGTTTGTTCACGATTCGAAACTGAAGACTCAGCCCTTCGCTAAAAGGCGAAATTAGGATGTTGTCACTAAATAGAATTTTAGCTGATGGCTTAGCGAAACGACCGTATAAAAGTCCAGTGATAATCGCAAAAATCATGAGTCCTGTCATTGCCTCCAATGACGCGATTAGACTAAGAAGGTTTCCTCTTGGGGCTATGTGACCATAACCAACAGTGGTAAAAGTCTGGAAGCTAAAGAAGAAACATTGTAAAATATTATCAACGAATGATCCAGCGATCATACCGCTAAAGTTTTCAATGCCGATCAGGTAATACGCGAATGCAAATAAAATATTGATTAAGAAAAGCGCTCCGACAACGAATAGTAGGAATTTGCCCCACGACATTTTAACAAGATCCTGATAGAGATTGACGGTGTTGAAGCCAAGCCCAATCTGCTTGACATTGAACGTTCCGTTCTTATTTACAAGTCGCTTTACTTTTGAACCGAGCCCAAGGTCATTGAATTGCTTTGACATATCTGGATATGTGCTTAAAATAAAAGCCGCACCTACTTTGGTAGGAGCGGCTATTGATAAAGGTGATTACCGGCTAGCAAAATTCATCAAATACTTCAACCAGGTGTTGGCCAATCATTTGTGCATTTCTACCTTCAATGTGATGGCGTTCTACAAAATGCACAAGTTCACCATCTTTGAATAATGCAATTGCGGGCGATGAAGGTGGATAAGGAAGCGTGTATTCACGGGCCTTAGCCACGGCTTCTTTATCGACACCTGCAAATACAGTGGTAAGTTGACCAGGTTTCTTGTCAGAATTTTGCAATGCCCATTTGATACCAGGTCTTGCTGCACCAGCAGCACAGCCACATACCGAGTTGATTACCAACAGGGTAGTACCCTTTTGATCTTTCAATTCCTGATCTACCGCCTCGGCTGACTTTAGTTCTCTAAACCCAGCTACTGTCAAATCTGACCTCATGGGTGCTACTAATTGTTCTGGATACATATGTTCAAAATTTAAGATTATACTTTTCTAATTAGACCATTAACACAATTACATAAATCCAAGTTCCAACTTTGCCGATTCACTCATCATATCCTGCGAATAAGGTGGATCAAAAGTTAATTCAACTTTTACACTACTAACGCCTTCTATTTCCTTAATTTTTTGCTCAACTTCAACTGGGATAACTTCTGCAGACGGACAAGAGGGTGATGTCAATGTCATTAAAATAAAAACATTATTCACAGGATATACGCTGATTTCGTAAATCAATCCGAGTTCATATATATCAACTGGAATTTCGGGATCATAAATTGTTTTCAGTGCAGCTAAAACTTTTTCGCGCAAATCTGCCTGAGGTACTTCTACTGGTGTTATTTCCTTATTTTCTGCTATTTCACTCATGACTTAAATTCCATTTGCGTTTTAAAAGCAAGGGCATATAATTTCATTTGCTTAATCATGGCCGCGAATCCATTAGAACGTTGTGTGCCAATAAACCGTTCCATACCAATCTCCTTCATAAAGTAAAGCTCAGCCTCCAGAATATCGTCAGGAGTTTGGCCTGAAAAGATACGAATCAATAAGCTTACTAATCCTTTAGTGATCGCGGTGTTACTATCCGCGGAAAAGATGATTCGGTCACCCTCTATTTTAGCTGTCATCCAAACCTTGGATTGACAACCCTTTACAATATTCTCTTCAATCTGGTCTTCTTCTTTCATAGGAGGAAGTTTTTGACCTAACTCCATTACATAAAAGACGGTCATCTCCATGTCTCCGTCTAGCAGTGAAAACTCATCAATGATTTTGTCTTGGATTTCGCTGATTATCATTTAAAGACAACTTTTTCAATCTTCGATACCCTATTTTCTAAATCAGCAATCGTATCGATTTTATCTGCGAGTTTCATAATTGCACGACTATTTTCTGCTGTTTGCAGATTTAGTTTTATAATTTCACTTTTAACGCCACCTACTTCACTTTTTACCAATTTAATTTCCTCAACCATTTGGTCTTGCTTAAAAACCATTTCAGCAAGTAACTCAACGATTCTATCTTCATTTTTCATAGCTTTTAGTTTATGATTTCATGAATTTAATAATTCTCCCAATTCCTTCAGCAAAGTGATCAATCTCTGCCTTTGTATTGTAAACAGCAAACGAAGCTCTCACAGTCCCCTCTATTCCAAATCGCTCCATTAAAGGCTGGGTGCAATGATGACCTGTTCGAACAGCGATACCACGCGTATCTAACATTTGGCCTATATCGAAATGATGAATGCCTTCAATTGTGAAAGACTGTACACTGACTTTATGTTTGGATGTACCAATTAATTTAACGGCAGGTAGATATGATAATTTTTCTGTGGCGTAACGGAGTAATTCCGATTCGTGAGCTGCGATATTTTCTTTACCAAGTTCATTTATAAAATTTACCGCTTCCTTTAAGGCGACTACATCGGCTATATTTGGTGTTCCTGCTTCAAACTTATATGGTAGATCGTTATAAGTAGTTTTGGCAAACGTAACATCTTTGATCATCTCGCCTCCACCCATGTAGGGTGGCATTCTTTCTAGAAGTTCTTTTTTTCCGTACAATATGCCAGTGCCAGTTGGTCCATACATTTTGTGTGATGAGATGCAATAGAAGTCGCAATCCAATTCCTGAACATCAATTTCTAAATGTGCAGCAGACTGGGCGCCATCAATAAGAACTACTGCTCCAACTTGATGAGCAAGTGCAATTATTTCTTTAACTGGATTTATTGTGCCTAAGCTGTTAGAAGCGTGATTAACAGCAATAACTTTGGTACGAGAACTGAGAAGCTTAGTGTAAGCCTCCATATCCATTTCGCCAATATCAGTTATAGGAATAATTTTAAGGATTGCCTTCTTCTCGTCACAAACGATTTGCCACGGAACAATATTAGAATGATGCTCTAACCCAGAAATGATAACTTCATCTCCTTCCTTCAAAAAAGCTCTTCCATAGGATGATGCTACAAGGTTAACGCTTTCAGTAACCCCTCTCGTGAAGATGATCTCTTCAGTATGTTTGGCGTTTATAAATTCTTTCATGGCAAGTCGAGTATCCTCGTATGCCTTTGTTGCTTTTTCAGCTAATGTATGAATGCCACGATGAATGTTGGCATTGTAGCCTTCATAATAATCAGTTAATGCCTTGATTACCCGCTTTGGCTTCTGATTAGTGGCTGCGTTGTCTAAATAGATAAGAGGCTTTCCATTCACTTGTTGATGCAGTATTGGAAATTCATTTCTGATTTTCTCGATATTCAAAACGGGTGATTCGGCTACATTGCTCATACTTAAAAATCTTTATGGAGTCGCTCGGAAATCAATTGATCCACGTATTCCTTGAGCTTTTGGTTTTTGATAGGCTCCATTACTTCCGCAGCGAACGCATAAAGTAACATTGCCTTTGCAGTTGAGTGGGAAATACCTCTGGACTGTAAATAGAATACCGCCTCTTCGTCCAGCTGACCAGTAGTACAGCCATGTGAACACTTAACATCATCGGCCCAGATTTCCAGTTGTGGCTTTGTGTTAACAGTTGCTGTTTCTGAAATTAAAATATTGCGATTGGATTGAAAGGCATTAGTCTTCTGAGCATGCGGTCTTACAAATATCTTTCCGTTAAAGACACCTTTCGCATGATCATCCATAATGCCCTTATACATTTCATTGCTGAATGAGTTGGGCTTTTTATGATCGACTACGGTATGATTGTCAGCAATAGTATTGCCATTCAATACATACAACCCATAAAAATGAGATTCACAATTTTCGCCATCAATAGTGATTCCAAAATTATTACGAATCAACTGTCCGTTCAATGTAAGGGTGAACGTGTTGACTTTGCTTGAATTGGATTGATTGATTAATGTATTCGCCACCTGGTAACTATTGCCCTGATCATTCTGGATCTTACAATACTCAAGCTGTGCTTTTTCTTTAATAATGAATTCTTCAGAAAATGTATGAAAGGCGGGTTGACTGCCGGTCGTATTGAACTTTTCAATAACAGTAAGTTCACTATTATTTTCAACTACGGCCAATAATCGTGTGTGAGCTATTACTTGAGAAGTAGTTGAATCATTGATATGTAAAATCAATATTGGCTTTTCAACCTTTGTGTTTTCAGGCACGTGAATGAAAAGTCCCTCTTGCCAGAATGCGGAGTTCATTGCAGCAAATGAATCTGTTTCTGAATTGACAAGCTTGTCAAAATATTGATCGATAGTCTCTTGATCAGTTTTGAAAGCTTCGGCAAGAGTTTTTACTTTTATCTGAACCTCAGGGCTAATTATTTTCGAGAGGCTTTTGGAATAAGAGCCGTTGACGAAGACTACAATGTTAGCATCGAGTCCCGGGATAAGGAATTCATCAATTGATTGAATACTTGATGGAGTTACCTTGTTAGCCAAAGAGAAATTCTTATCAAGACTTTTGGTGATAGGAGTGAAGCGATACTCTTCGGATTTATTGGTTGGCAATCCGAGCCTCTCAAAATTAGCAATGGCTTTTGCGCGACTTTCAGTGGCATCACCAAATTTTGCCTTATGAAAACTGTTAATGATGTCGGCCTTACTATCTTTTTTTTCTGCGACAGTGCTCATAATCATGCAACGGCTACTTCATTCTTTATCCAATCATATCCTTTCGCTTCCAACTCAAGAGCCAACTCCTTTGTTCCAGATTTAACTATTTTGCCTTTATACAAAACGTGCACAAAGTCAGGCACAATGTAATCCAGTAGTCGTTGATAATGTGTCACAATAATGATCGCATTGTTTTTGGAGCGAAGCTTATTAACTCCGTTGGCGACAATTCGCAGGGCGTCAATGTCCAACCCAGAATCCGTTTCATCCAGGATAGCAAGCTTGGGTTCAAGCATAGCCATCTGAAAGATTTCATTGCGCTTTTTCTCACCTCCTGAAAAACCCTGATTAAGCGCCCGGCTCAATAAAGATTGATCAATTTCAACCAATTTCATTTTCTCCTTCATCAATGTTAAGAACGAAACAGCATCTAGGGTAGGTAACCCTCGATGTTCTTTTATTTGATTGAGAGCAGTCTTCATAAAGTTGATGGTGCTCACTCCAGGTATTTCTATCGGATATTGAAAGGCCATAAATATTCCTTCACGTGCACGATCTTCAGGTGATAGTTCCAAAAGATTCTTTCCTTGAAAATCAATTTCTCCGGCTGTCACTTCATAGTCTTCTCTTCCCGAAAGAACAGAAGCAAGAGTACTTTTCCCTGACCCATTCGGTCCCATGATGGCATGCACTTCTCCGGCATTCACTTTCAAATCGATGCCATTCAGGATTTGCTTCTCCGCAACTTTTGCTTGTAAATTCTTTATTGTTAACATGTTCGTCATTTCAAATTCTATCCTACACTTCCTTCCAGTGTCAAGGCAAGTAACTTCTGTGCTTCCACAGCAAACTCCATCGGCAACTGACTCAAAACTTCTTTAGCATAACCGTTCACAATTAATGCCACGGCAGCCTCTTCACTGATTCCTCTTTGTTGACAGTAGAAGATCTGGTCTTCTCCAATCTTTGATGTAGTGGCTTCGTGTTCAATGCGAGCAGAATTATTTTCTACATCGATGTAAGGGAAGGTGTGCGCACCGCACTGATCGCCCATTAACAATGAATCGCATTGAGAGTGATTGCGAGCATTTGTTGCGCGCTTTAATACTTGTACCTGACCCCTGTAGCTATTTTGAGATTTGCCAGCTGAGATTCCTTTGGAAACAATGCGTGACTTGGTGTTCTTACCAATGTGGGTCATCTTGGTTCCAGTATCGGCTTGCTGATAGTTATTCGTTACAGCAACCGAATAAAACTCACCGACTGAATAATCTCCCTTCAACACACAAGATGGGTACTTCCATGTAATGGCAGAGCCTGTTTCTACTTGTGTCCAGGAAATTTTAGAACGATCGCCTGCGCATAATCCACGCTTTGTAACAAAGTTATAGATGCCACCTTTTCCATTTTTATCTCCGGGATACCAGTTCTGAACGGTGGAGTATTTGATCTCCGCATCCTTCATGGTATAAAGTTCCACCACGGCCGCGTGCAATTGATTTTCATCCCGCATGGGAGCGGTGCAACCTTCAAGATAACTTACATAAGCACCTTCATCAGCAATAATAAGCGTCCGTTCAAACTGTCCTGTGTTGGCTGCATTTATTCTGAAGTAAGTTGAAAGTTCCATCGGGCAACGAACGCCTTTTGGTATATAGCAGAACGATCCATCGGAGAAGACAGCTGAGTTTAATGTTGCAAAGTAATTGTCATTCATCGGAACGACTGATCCCAGATATTTCTTAATCAATTCTGGATGCTCTCTCACGGCTTCACTGAAAGAGCAAAAGATGATACCGAGTTCACCAAGCTTATCTTTAAATGTTGTGGCTACAGAAACGCTATCAATGACAGCATCAACCGCAACACCTGTTAATCTTTTTTGTTCAGTCAATGAAATGCCAAGTTTCTCAAAGGTCTTAATCAATTCAGGATCAACATCTTCGAGACTATTGGTTTTGTTCTTTTGCTTGGGTGCTGAGTAATAAATAATGTCTTGATAATTAATGGCAGGGTAATGGACGTTTGGCCACTTAGGCTCCTTCATCTTTGTCCACAATTGGTAAGCTTTCAATCTCCAATCAAGCAGCCACTGGGGCTCATTCTTTTTGGCGGAGATAAACCGAACAGTATCTTCGCTCAGGCCTTTAGGTGCTTCATCTGTTTCCAGATTTACATTCCACCCGTGCTCATACTCCTTCGATGTTATCTCTTCCAGTACTTGATTATCCTTACTCATTTTTAGTCTATTTAGACTAATTTTAAATTAACCGTCAAAAATACTAACAATAAACAGCTTTTATGGTTCTGCGACCTTTAAAATTATTTGCTCACATGCCTTACGTAAAACATGAAACGTCATTGTGAGCCTGCCTGTCCGGTAGGCAGGCACCAGCGAGGATTTGTGCGATAGGCGAAGCAATCTCCCGATTTTTGGGATTGCTTCGTTCTTCCCGCATTCCATCGCGGACACTCGCAATGACGTCAAATTGTGAGGTTTGCGTAATATCAGTTACTCAGATAGTTTCAGATTCCGGTCAAGACTTTCCTCCAGCGAGATCATGGTTTCGGTCCTTTCAATCCCGTCAACCTGTTGCATTTTATCGTGAAGTACTTCTTTTAAGTGATTGGTATCGCGGCAGTGAATCTTTACAAACATCGAGTAGTTGCCCGTTGTGTAATGGATATTTATAATTTCAGGTATGCCCTTTAGTTTTGCAAGAACAGATTCATATAAAGCGCTCTTTTCTAAATAGATACCAATGAAAGCGGTTATGTCATAGCCCAGTTTTGCGTAGTTAATTCGCAGAGTGGTTTTTCCAAGGATCCCTGCTTCTTCCATCTTATTCATTCGAACATGGACTGTTCCTTGTGAAACATTAACCTTTTTGGCAACCTCAGTGTAAGGCCTTTTAGCATCCTGCATAAGGATTTCAAGAATTTTCAGGTCTGTATTGTCAATTTCATAATTCTTGGCCATGACGCGAATTGTTTTTTGATTGATATTCAAATTAACGTCAAAATAATTAAATATTCAGCAATAAATTATAATAATTATTGATGTTTTAACAACAATGTAATTACTTTGCTGAAGTATTTACAATGTAGGGTGTTGAAATTGGCAGACATACCCTCCTGTCTCGGGGGTGGGGAACCAAGGATAAACGCAGGGTAATGGGTTGACCACTAAATGTTTTCTTATGTCCTGCAGCTAACTGCCCCGTGGAGGTTCG
>JAYVBN010000018.1:0-5597 GCA_043750455.1 Bacteroidia bacterium
CAAGGGTGCTGACTACACTCAACCACTGACGGGCTTTCCTGCACATTGGGCGCCCAACGATCTTTTCTTTTACACAGGCGATCAGTTTCCAGATCACTATAAAAATGGGGCCTTCATTGCGTTTCACGGATCAACGAATCGTGCACCTTATCCTCAAGCCGGATATTTCTTTGCCTTTATTCCATTTGAAAATGGAAAGCCAACAGGCAAGTGGGAAGTTTTTGCTGATGGTTTTGTGGGTGAAAAGCCTGTGGTGGATGTGAGTGATGCTCCTTATAGACCTATGGCCATTGCAATGGGCCCCGATGGTTCTCTTTATTTATCTGAAACCGTGAAAGGAAAAATTTGGAGGGTGATGTATAAAGGAGATAAAAAGAAATTTGGAGATGCTGATCTCGCGAAGATGGAACAAAGAAAAACGCTGCCTCATATCAGAACACCGCATGAGATCAATGATAATCTTAGGAAAGGTCAAGTAACAGGCGGACAAAAAATTTATGAAACCTATTGCGCATCGTGTCATCAATTTGATGGAAAAGGAGCGGAAGGTAGATTTCCACCTTTGGTAGATGCTTCGTGGGTAAGTGGAGATAAAACAAGACTCATTAATGTTGTATTAAATGGCCTTGAAGGAAACATTGAAGTCAATGGTGTTGGCTATAATGGCGCAATGCCCAAACATTCTTTTCTTACGGATGATGAAGCTGCAGGTGTGTTAACCTACATTCGAAAGAACTTCGGCAAAAAAGAAGATGCAATAACAGCCAAGGAAGTAGAAAGGCAGCGTAAAAATTTGAACGACAAATAACATTCACTATTCTTTTAACGGTCACTAAACAAAACTAACAATTATGAAAACCGACAGACGATCAATTTTCAAGAAAATTTTATTCGGAACCGCTGGTCTACTTGGACTTTCAGCTACCCATGCAAGTGCATCAGAGAGCAACCAAGAGGATGACGAAATCAAAACCGGTGAGGTGGTTTATGATCAGGAGGTACCATTATTCTCTGGTTCACAAGTATATGGTGGCCTTGTCTATATAGCAGGAAAAGGTGCGCACTTTGCAGGCGACATTAAAGCGCATACCGATCATGTATTAAAAGAACTGCAAAGTGAACTGGAGAAGGCTGGCTCATCGATGGATCGCGTTCTGAAAGTAAATGTGTACCTCAATGATCTGAAAGACTATAAGGAGATGAATGAAGTTTTTCGCGGTCGTTTCGGAAAGAATCCTCCCGTTCGCACAACCATTGCCGCTGCCGGTGGAATACCGGGCGATTCGCTAGTGGAGATTGATTGTATTGCTGCTCTAAAAAAGAAATGAAATGACTAAGCGCAGAGATGTTCTTAAAGGGTTAATGACCTTACCCTTGTTTGGTGTTGCATCGGGTGAGGCATTAGCTGCGCCTGGTGTAGAGAAGGACTATGATAGGGATTACTTTAAGGAACTTGGAGTTCGCACATTTATTAATGCAGCCGGAACATATACCGCATTAACAGCATCTCTTCCTCATCCTGAAGTTATCAAAGCGATTAACTACTCAGCCTTGCAATTTGTAAAACTGGAAGAGTTACAAGACCGCGTTGGCGAGCGTCTGGCAGAGTTGCTCAAGTGCGAAGGTGCTATGGTAACATCAGGTGCTTTCTCGGCAATAACATTGGGCACCGCAGGAGTTATTACTGGAAGTGATTCTGAAAAGGCAGATCGCATTCCTACCGATATGACGGGTTTGAAAACAGAAGTGATCAGACAGAAGAGTCATCGCGTTGGATATGATCACGCCATTCGCAATGCTGGAGTTAAAATAATCGAAGTAGAAACGAAGAAGGAACTGGAGGCAGCCATCAATGAGAAAACAGCCATGATGTGGTTTTTGAATTACGGTAATCCTGATGGCAAGATCAAAGATGCCGAGTTCGTGGAGATTGGAAAGAAATACAAAATTCCAACCATGAACGACTGTGCGGCCGATGTTCCTCCTGCCGAGAACTTATGGAAGTACACACAAATGGGATTTGATCTTGTCTGTTTTTCAGGTGGGAAAGGATTGCGTGGCCCACAGAGTGCAGGCCTATTACTTGGAAGAAAAGATCTTATTCACGCAGCTCGCAAAAATGCTCCACCCAATGGAAGCACTGTTGGACGTGGCATGAAAGTAAATAAAGAAGAGATCCTTGGAATGCTGGTGGCTATTGAAGTGTATTTAAACAGAGATCACCAAGCAGATTGGTCACTTTGGGTAAACCAGATCAAACTAATTAACGATGCTGCATTATCAATACCCGGTGTAACAACAGAAAACCACATACCTGAGATCGCAAACCATGTGCCTTCCATTCGATTGAAGTGGGATACTAAAAAAGTGAAAATCACACCTGACGAAATGCGAGATGCCTTACGAAAAGGACATCCTTCTATTGAAACCGTGGGTGGTAGCGAGTCAATAGATATCACCACATGGCAGATGATTCCCGGTGAAGAGCGTACTGTGGCAAAACGAATTAAAGAGATACTGCAACAGGCTTCTAGCTCTTGATATCTAAAGGATCAGCTATGCTCAGATTTTAAATGAGATAAATAAAAACATGAAGCGCAGGGAATTAATAAAAAGATTATCACTAGCACCACTTGCTACTGGTCTATTGGTGGGCACTCCGCTTGAATCATTAACCGCGGCTCCACTTTCTGCAAAGCGAGATTTGTTTAAAGAACTTGGTCTGCGCACATTCATCAACGCAGCGGGTAACTATACCAGTATGACCGCTTCTCTGATGCACGATGATGTCATGGAAGCGATTCAAAGCAGTTCAAAAGAATATGTCATGCTGGACGAGGTGCACGATAAAGTGGGACAAAAAATTGCCACGTTGTGCAAAGCAGAAGCTGCGATGGTTACAGCTGGTTGCTGGTCTGCTCTGGTATTAGGTACTGCAGGCGTGCTGACTGGAATGGATCCAAAAAAAGTAGCTCAACTACCAAAGCTGGAAGGCACTGGCATGAAGTCAGAAGTGATCATTCAAAAAACACACATCAACGGATATCACCATGCACTCACCAACACCGGTGTTTCTATTGTCTCTGTTGAAACTCTGGAAGAGGCGGAAAGCGCAATTAATGAAAAGACCGCGATGTTATGGTTTCTCAACCGCGAAGCACCGATTGGTAAAATTCAACATCAGCAATGGTTAGATCTGGCTAAGAAACACAATCTCCCTACGATGATTGACATGGCAGCCGATGTGCCTCCCGTAGAAAATTTATGGAAATACAACGTAATGGGTTTTGATCTCGTGTGCATTTCAGGTGGCAAAGCGATTTGCGGACCACAGAGCGCTGGAATCCTCATGGGCAAAAAAGATTTGATTGCTGCGGCTCGCTTAAACGGCCCTCCAGCAGGAGGAAATATTGGTCGCGGAATGAAAGTGAACAAGGAAGAAATGATCGGCATGTATGTGGCATTGGACAGCTATATTAAAAGAGATCACGCTCTGGATTGGAAAATATGGGAAGAACGAATTGAAGTGATCAATACTGCTGTAAAAAAAGTTCAGGGTGTTACGACTGAAGTGATCGTACCTCCAGTTGCCAATCACACCCCATCGCTGGAAATTTCCTGGGACAGGAAGAAAATAAACGTGACCCGTGATGAGTTTGGAAAAAGATTGCGTAACGGAAGTCCTTCTATTGAAGTTATCGGCTGGGAAAAAGAAGACAGTATCCGGATTACCGTTTTTATGTTGAAGACTGGCCAGGAGAAGATCGTTGCAAAACAAATTCAAGAAGAACTTCTCAAAGCATCAGCGTGATGCTGCAATCTTTAGGCTTAATATTCGGATATCGATTTCACTAAATAATTTCAACTATGATTCGCTATTTAATTTTAATCATTATGGCAACTGGACTTTTATCACACACGTCTAAAGAAGAGGTCAAAACCTATACGGTCAAAATACTAGAAGGAGAAGAACTTGCCATTACAGGAAAAGGAGATAGTCCCTCATGGAAGAATGCCAATGAACTAACTGACTTTACTTATCCCTGGGAAAACGAAACTCCTCCGCTCACATCATTCAAAGCGCTCCATAGCAAAGAGTGGCTCTACTTACTTTATAAAGTAAAGGATGATCACATCAACGTCCTGGTAAAAACGAATGAAAAATCAGAAGTAATTTCTTCAGACCGAGTAGAGATCTTTTTCAGAAAAGATGACCAAATGTTACCCTACTATGGGTTGGAGATGGATCCTCACGGAAGAGTATTCGATTATTTAGCAGAGTACCATAGAAAATTTACTTCCACATGGTCGTGGCCAGCTGGTGAATTAATAATAAAGGCAAATAAAGTAGTAGATGGATATACCGTAGAGGTAGCTATCAGCAAGAAATCTTTAAAGCAACTGGAACTTCTAAAAGGAAACAGAATCGAAGCGGGTGTATATCGAGGTGACTGTGTTGAGTTAACGGAAGATAACTCTAAAATTAAATGGATCAGTTGGGTTAGGCCTGATTCACCGACACCAAATTTTCACATCCCTTCTTCGTTTGGAGTTCTCTTGCTGGAAGATTAGTCAATACAACATCAAACATTTTCAAATCGTATTTTTTATGAAGACCCTATTTCTTGCGATAGTCGCAATTCTATGTTTTCACTTCGTTAAGGGACAGCAGAATCCATCCATAGTAAGAGAATCCAAAAAGGTTTTTAAAACATACGGTTTTTCCGATCCTGATCCCATCCCACGGATGGGAGCTATTTATCCGTATTATCGTTTTGACGGATACACCGATAATCCGATAAGCAAGGAATGGAAAGTAGTAGAACTTGAAAACGATTTTATCAAAGTAATGATACTGCCCGAAATTGGAGGGAAGATTTGGGGTGCCTTGGAAAAATCTTCGGGCAAACCTTTTCTTTACTACAATCAGGTTGTAAAGTTTCGGGATGTAGCGATGCGAGGCCCCTGGACAAGCGGTGGTATTGAAGCAAACTACGGCATCATTGGTCATACGCCAAACTGTGCAACCCCAATGGATTATCTGATAGAAAAAAAAGATGATGGTAGCGTAAGCTGTTACATTGGCACGCTGGATTTGCTCACACAAACCTATTGGACAATAGAAATTAATCTTCCTAAAGACAAAGCCTATTTTACCACGCGTTCCTTCTGGCACAACTCAACACCATTGGAACAGCCTTACTACACCTGGATGAACACGGGAATCAAAGCGGCAGGCAATCTTGAATTCATATATCCGGGCAACCGATACATAGGACATGGTGGCGAATATGCTGACTGGAAAATAAATAGTGAAAATGGAAAAGATATTTCCTTTTACGAACAGAATAATTTCGGAGGATATAAATCATATCATGTGTTTGGCAAATACACTGATTTTTTTGGAGCCTTCTGGCACAATGAAAATTTTGGTATGGGTCGCTATTCCACACACGATGAAAAGCCTGGAAAGAAAATTTGGATATGGGGGCTTTCCCAACAAGGAATGATTTGGGATAAACTCTTGACCGATACCGATGGTCAATATGTAGAGGTTCAATCGGGCAGGCTCTTTAATCAAGCCGCAGAGCAAAGCA
>JAYVBN010000019.1:0-5396 GCA_043750455.1 Bacteroidia bacterium
ATTTTACACTGGGATGAGCTCCCATCAATTGCTTTGGTTGGTAAAATTCTATAAATGACAAATTTGACAAAGAACTGATTGAAAGTACTATACAACGCTGTGATGAAAGTGAATTATTAAGTTTTGTTCCACACGAATTTGTGTGAGAAGGCAAACGACATCAAGTACTGCATTCACAGGAAAAATCGGAAGGATATTTAATTAATCGTGTTGATGCATACCTCATGCAGGTAACAAATGATCCTCATTATTCAATCATCAAGTCTGAGTTTGTCTTGCTTCGCATGCTTGATTTGCCATGCAAAAAGTATCTCAAATATGTTGGCCACTAGAACAACTCTATCCTTAAATTATCACTTTTCCCTCGAGGAATTCGGGAAACTCATTTTTTTCAACGTACTTTGTACTTATTAAAACAAAATTAGCTATGGCAAAAAAACCAGTAAAAAAAGCAGCTCCTAAGAAGGCTGCAAAAAAAGCAGCTCCTAAGAAGGCCGCTAAAAAAGTTGCTAAGAAATCAGCACGTAAACCAAATGCCGCTTTCATGGCTCCGCTTAACCTAAGCGATTCTTTGGCAGCAGTAGTTGGCAGCAAGCCAATTCCTAGAACTGAAATCATCAAAAAAATCTGGGATTACATCAAGAAGAACAAACTTCAAGACAGCAAAAACAGAAGAATGATTAATGCCGATGAAAAACTTAAAATAGTTTTCGCTGGCAAAAAGCAAGTCTCCATGTTTGAGTTGGCAAAAATTGTAAACTTGCATGTGAAGAAGTAATTCTTTTTGATTCAAAACATATGGCGCAAGTCGGGTGTGTAAAACACAAGACTTGCGCCTTTGTTGTTTTTGGAGCTAACGTATTGTTTAGCTCCTCTGTCCTCCAAAGAATACTTTATTCTTTTTTCTGTTTGGATGCGGCCGAGTGTGTAACCTCCATGGATACCAACCGCGCTATCATAACGACAGGGTATAGTAATCCGATCATTCCCTGAAAAATTACCAATGATTTAGCTAATGACTTGGTGGGTATCATATCACCGAAACCAAGAGTAGTCATGGTAGAGAAACTGAAATAGAGAAAATGGGCGAACATATCTTTATAGGATTGTGAAACTTCCGTAACCGAAAAGGATCCTGGGTACAGTGTTTCAAGCAGCGTATAGAGCAATGCGTACACAATACCGATAATCATAAACACAATGATCGATCCCTGGATTCGATAAAAATTTACAGGTCCTTCTTTAAAGATATGTTGAAGTACCATATTGGCTAGATGAAGCAGGAACAGTATGGCAAAGACGTAGCTCAATAGGTAAGCCCATTCCAATGAAGTTAGGAACGAAAAAATACGTAATAGACTGGTAAGGATGGCAATGGAAATAAATACTAGTTGTTTTTTCCATCGTGTAAAAACGGAAAACACTCCAGCCAGAATGATAAGATTAAATAGGACTTCACTAATAATAAAGCTCCACCATTGATCAGCATAGTCTGCTATTGGAATCCAAACAAATAATGAAATAGACATATAGATAAGAAGAGCCTTCAGACTCCGCTCATGGTTCCAGAATTCATGATTTTTTTGAATGAGATGATGCACGGTAGTTTTATTTCATACAATGTAAATCACCTACCTATTAAAATCAATGACATTTGTCATTAATCAAAAATAGTATCCTCTGGTTTAGAAATGTTTAATTTCTACCTGATGTACGAAGGTCTGCGATAACACCGATTATTTTGATTGCATAGTAGAAAATCCTATTAAGATTGAGATTTTAATCAGATTCTTTGGTATTGAGCAAACAAATTATTGATCAGCAGGTAATTTTATTATATTTAAAAAACCTGGCTTCGCTTTTGCGGAGATTTTTCGAAAAATTCCAAACTATGAATAGAATACTACTATTATTTCTGCTGTTGACGCTTTCTACTTTTAGTATAGCTCAAAATTGTGCAAACCCAATGTCTAATGTTGTCTTTCAATCTGGGTTCAACCTGATTGCATCGCAAGCTACTAATCAAAAGAAACTTGACCGCTCCTTAGAATTTATCGCCAAGAGCTGTTTAATGAGTGCTCAGATTAAAAACATAGCAGTCCTTTTTACTGACGACAGTTACCGTTTTGAATTCTGCCGCGCAGCTTATCTCTCCACTTTCGATCAGGTTAATTTTTTTGATGTGTATGATGCCTTCACTTCTTTTTCCTATTCCTTTCGTCTTTATGATTATACTCGAAATTCTCAACAAATCATTTTGCCAATTATGGAGAAGCCAATAGGGATACCTGTTGAGTTACCAAAAGAACCCGTAGTGCCAAAGTTTGCAAACCTGGTGTATCCATCCATAGGCAGTTACATAGGTAATAAAGGTTGTGAGGGACCCGTTGCCGATGATGCTACTTTTAATGCACGTGCCATTCAAGTGGCTTCGCAACCTACCGATGAAGCAAAATTTATTGCCATTCAGCTAAGCACTGAAGAAGCTTGTTTCAGTTTGGCGCACGTAATGAAGCTTACTTCGTTAATTGTGGCTGAGAAAATCAGGTTGAATACCTTGATGGAAACATTTCCAAGGATTTATGATCAGGATCATTATATGTCTGGCCGTGGACTTTTTAATTCTACAGATCTGCAGAACCAATGGGTTGCATCTGCTCAATTTGCATTAGCGCCACCAGTGTCATCCGTGTGCTCTGTAGAAGAGCCGGACATGAAAGCAGTTTTGAAATCTGTGCAGGCAAAAAATTTTCCGGATGAGAAGCTAAAATTGCTTTCTGTAATAAAAAAGGATAAGTGTTTCAACGTGGCACAGATCATCACGTTTTCAAAGGAGTTTCCTTTTGACAAAGATAAACTGGATGCCATTAAAATGCTGTACGATGGCTGCCCAGACAAACCCAATTACTTTAAGCTTATGGATCAGTTGTCATTTGCTTACTTGCGAGATGAATTAGCAGAGTTCATCAAAAGTGATGGAAAAAATTGAAAATTATTTTAAGAGGACGCCAATAGTAGTATGATTGCCTCAGTATTAAATGCTTATGGAATTGGATTTGACGACTGTGTTGTTGAGACATTGGCAAGCGGACTAATCAATAGAACCTGGAAGATTACCCATCGGCAAAATCAATACATATTGCAGCGCATCAATGATAATGTTTTTAAGGAACCATATGGTGTCGCAGAGAACATTCGCTTGCTGGACATGTACCTTACTGAACACAGCCCGGGATATTTATTTGTGGCGCCTATTAAAAATATTCGTAATGAAGAAATTGTTAGGGATAACGAGGAGGGTTATTTTAGGCTTTTCCCTTTTATTAAAGGATCGCATACCATCAGTGTTGTAACTACACCAGACCAAGCATTTGAAGCCTCTCTTCAATTCGGAAAATTCACCAGGCTTTTATCAGGATTTGACGCGGCACAACTTAATCTTACTATACCCGATTTTCACAATCTCACGTTGCGATTTTGGCAATTTGAAGAGGCTGTCAAAAATGGAAATAAGGATCGGATTAAAAGATCAGCGTCATTAATTTCAGAGATAAGACACCATCAATACATTCTTTCTTCTTTTGAAAAAATTAAGAAGATGTCAAGTGTTCGCACCCGTGTTACCCATAACGACACAAAGATTAGCAATGTTTTGTTTGATGATCAGGGAAAAGGCATCTGCATTATCGACCTAGACACAGTGATGCCCGGATATTTTATTAGCGATGTAGGAGATATGATGCGCACCTACCTTTCTCCTGCCAATGAAGAGGAAAAGGATTTTAGTTCGATTGAAGTTCGTGAGGATTTTTTTCGTGCGATTGTTCGAGGGTATTTGAGCAGTATGGGCGATGAGCTAACGCCTGATGAGAAAGACCTAATTCTTTACTCTGGATTATTTTTAATTTACATGCAGGCCATTCGATTTCTGACGGACTATTGTAACAACGATTCGTACTATGGAGCGCGATATGAAGATCAAAATTTTGTACGGGCGGGCAACCAAATTGATTTGTTGAAAAAATTGGAAGCAAAGAGAGAGGTTTTCGCAGACATAATTTCTTGCGAATTGAAAACGAGAACCTTTAGCTTGCACGTATAAAGATCTTTCAAAATAGTTTAATCAAACCTACTTTATGCACACTGGCAAAAACTACACATTCAAAGAAGTTCTTTATTGGACACGCAGAGATATTTTAGGATTGTTGGTTATCGCAGCGATTCCCACGATTTGTTATAAACTTTTGGGCTGGACATGGCTGGCCTTACCGTGGTTGCCAATTGCGCTATTAGGTACGGCAGTAGCATTTGTAGTAGGTTTTAAAAATAATGCATCTTATGACCGAGCATGGGAAGCACGCAAGGCTTGGGGCGCGATCGTCAATGCTAGTAGAGGGTGGGGTATTATGTTGAAGGATTACATTACTAACAAGCATGCACTTCACCCGCTTTCTGAAAATGAATTGTTAGCAATCAAAGTGGGATTTATTAACAGGCACTTCGCTTACCTGGCCGCTTTGCGCTATAGCCTAAGAGAACCACGGGCGTGGGAAGCCATAACAAAAAAGCACAATGCGGAGTACAAAGACAAATGGTTTAGCGTATCCGAACAGCCAGGAGATTTAAGAAAGGAGCTGTCTAATTACTTAAGTTCTGAAGAGGTAGAGTTTGTTATGAGCAAGACAAATAAAGCCGCGCAGATTATTTCCATGCAGTCAGACCAGTTGAGAAAGCTATTAGAGCAAGGCTTTATTGAGGACTTCCGCCATATGGAGTTGAAAAAAATTCTCTTAGAGTTTTATAACCAACAGGGTGTTTCTGAGCGAATCAAAAATTTTCCGTATCCGCGGCAGTATGCAACACTTAATTTATACTTCACTAAGATTTTTGTTTGTCTGGTGCCGCTGGGGATGTTACGGGAGTTCGATAATATGGGCGACCATTTCTTCTGGCTTGCCATTCCGTTTAGCGCATTGTCTGCATGGATTTTTACCACACTTGAGAAGATAGGGGAGTCAACGGAAAATCCTTTCGAAGGAAGTGCAAATGATGTGCCCATCACAGCGATTTCAAGAAATATTGAAATCGACTTAAAGGAAATGTTTGGTATGGATAATATACCTCCACCATTGAAGCCTGAAAATAATATTCTGGTATAGAACCAATCTACTATGTTTGACAAAATATTTGAAAATAATAAAAAGTGGATCGCAGATAAGTTATCTGTTGATCCTAATTATTTCGCCAAGCTATCCACTGGCCAACATCCAGAATTTCTGTATATCGGTTGCTCGGATAGCCGGGTAACAGCCGAAGATTTAATGGGTCTGCAACCCGGTGAAGTTTTTATTCATCGAAACATTGCCAATTTGGTGGTGAGTACTGACAACAATTTA
>JAYVBN010000020.1:0-2731 GCA_043750455.1 Bacteroidia bacterium
AATCCTGAACAGGAGAGTTATTTCAAGAAACTTCAATCATTGAAATTGAAAAATCCCTTCCTGATTGGCTTTGGTATATCAAACCATCAGACGTTCTCAAAAGCTTGCGAGTATGCCTCTGGTGCCATCGTAGGAAGTGCCTTTATTTCCTTATTGAGAGACAGTAAGGATTTGAGGAGGGATGTACAAAAATTTGTAAAGGAGTTAAGAAACCAATAATTAGTGGGGTCAAGTATTTTGAATTGGAATAAGTTAAACACACGAATCAGGAAGCCTTATTTCTTTCCACAATCCAATCCTTAGCTTCTTCAAGCGTTTCAAAAAATTCCAGTTCGGCCTCATAGGCGGCTTTCATCACACGTATTCTTTGTTCGTAATCAGGATACTTCGCTCTTGGCATAATAACGGCAATACGCCTTAAACCATCTTGTTTTAATCGTGATCTTATTTTTGCGCGGAACACGTTTAATTTTCCCTCATCACGATCAGTAATTTCGCTAAGATTAGATATCCAGTTTGGCGTGTGGTAGGTGGTTACGAAATCTGCTGCTTTCACAAGGAACTCATTATATTCCTCAGGCGAAACTTCTTTTTTCCAATGTATACCCACTGCGTGGAGTGCTGCATCAAAGTAGAGTTTGGCGGAAGCGCTATCCATTAAAATCTGCTCTTGCAAGGTTTCGGGAATGGGTAGTGTCACCGTAAAAGTAGTTCCCAAGCCCAATACACTTTGAACATCAATAACTCCACCCATGGATTGTGTCTGAAGCTTAACTAAGTACAAACCCAGGCCCCTGCCATCCGTGTGGGTATGGAAGCGTTTGTACAATCCAAACATTTTATCCTTGAATTTTCCAAGATCAATACCAAGACCATTATCCTTGATGGCCAATAAAACTCTATTATCTATTCTTTTAGAGGTGATGGTGATGTGTGGCAATCGCTCAGGAGAACGGTATTTAATGGCATTACTAATCAGGTTATAAACAATGCTGTCGAGCATGTGCTTTGCTGCATAAATTTCAGGAGAATCTGTAAAATCACTTTCAATGGTAACATGGTGATCGATTATTTCTTTTTCAAGAAGAGATGTGATTTGAAGTAGTTCGTCACTAAGGATAATCTTTTGACGAATTTGTGATAGGTTATTTCTAATATCAATGATATGACTTAGATCCTGAATCGTGCTCTCTAAGGATAAGAGTGATTTATCCATGTGAACAAGCATTTCATTATTTTCTGAGCTCTGATTTTGTTGATTAAATAGATTGATCAATCCGCCTAAACTGGCAACTGGTCCCCTTAGGTTATGTGACACCGTGTATGAAAACTGCTGAAGTTCACTATTGTGCCGGATAAGTTCTTCGTTGGCTTCAATGAGTTGAGTATTCTTTTCTTTCAGGTTTCGGCTTAATTGGATGTTCTCTTCAGACACCAATTTCTGTTGCTTGTGGATTACCTGATTGGCCTGGCTTAAATTCTTGATAAGGCTTTCATTCGTCTTCTCCGTTTCTTCAAAACTATATTTTAGGAAATAGGTACTTCCTCCAATGACCAGCGATGCAGCAATCGTCATGTAATTCAAAAAGTAGTAACTGGGTCCTTGAAACCCTACCTGGTAATAGCCAACACCAAAAAACTCATGAATGGTGTCATAAAAAATGATGCAGATAGCATTGGTAATCGCAGTAGGTATCCAGTACTTTTGCTCATTCAATTTAAAAAGCACAAATGGAAAAAGACCAGCAATTAGCAACATAAGGCGTAAATGGAAATATTGAAATTCTTCCATCAGAATGAAATCATGCTTGTCTAATACGGAGATCAGAATTGCGGCTACACTAAGTGAGGAGGCCAGGAATACCCTGCTTCCATTCGGGAATTGTAAACGGTTAAGTAAAATTGGAAGTAGAAAAGTAATGGAAGCGGTAAATCCTAATAAGACAGTGGTACTGAAGCCAAAAAAGGTTACCGCAATTGAGCAAACTAAAAAAGTCAGAAGCGAAAGTACGGCAGCTATTCTGTTGCACAGAATGATTTGCCGGTTTCTAAGCCAGCTTGAATTGGCATCAATACCGGTTTGACTGATGGTGTGCCAGAAATCCATATTTCTAATGAGGCCTTTTGATTTTGATACTAGTTAGCAAAATCTGCAATTATGGTGGCAATATATGGCTTTGAAAACGGGTAAACATTCAATTCTTTTTCAATTCCCGGCAGCGGCAGTTCAGGTTATTCCTCTTCACCAAAATTTGTGGGTAATGAAACAAGTGAACCAAAGAACAGGGCATTGAGAAATAATTTGTTTGTGCCATACCAGATGCCTCTAAAATTTGGATTATCCGAAAATAAAAGTACTCTTCCCTGTCCTTCCGGACTTAAAAGTATAGCGGCTGAATTAGCTATTGGTTTAATATCAGCTTTGTGAAGATACCCTCCGATAAGGGGAGTTGCAGTGTATTGGGCAATTGTACTATAGGGTACCTTACTGGGTTGTAAGAATGTTTTGCCGTTTCGGTAGATAGATACTTTTCGATCGCTAAAACCAAATCCGATGGGATTAGTGATGTCAAGATCCACCTGAAAGATGGAACCTCCAATTTGCTTGGCCCCTTCGCTATCAGCTGCATTTTCAAAGTCAATTCGTTTTTGATTTTTGACAGTATCAATCACTACCAATTTTTCTTTGATGATGCCCTGCTTGATCGCCCACTCTGAAGCAGTTTTGAAT
>JAYVBN010000021.1:0-4236 GCA_043750455.1 Bacteroidia bacterium
CAAGTACTTTATGGAACAGGTGCAGTTAAACTTATGGACGATAATTCTGTTGCACGCGTTGGCGGAATAAAGTACACGGTGAAAGATGGAATTATATACGATTCCAAAAAATTATTAGCCGATGTGAAGAAGATTGTAGACGAAGAAAAAGCGAAAGCTGGCTTTGTAATAAAACAACCGGGTATGAATTGACAATGAGTACAATTGACAAGGAACAGTTGACCGTTGACAAATTTCTCGTTGTCAATTGCCTATTGTCAACCGTCAACTATTAACCTCCAAATAATATGAGAATTCTATTCTGTCTTTCCATCATCCTTTTCGTCTGCTGTCAAAGTCCCAAGTCCGAGCAGTCTCTTGAAGCAACACCTGAGATAGTTTCATTGCTTGGTGTACAATTCTTCACGCCAATAAATGCCAATCCCAAACTGGATAGCAATCTGGCGGTTGCCCGTAAGAATTTTGAAACGGATCCCTCCGAAGAAAATTATATCTGGCTGGGAAGGCGAACTGCTTATCTTACGCGTTACAACGAAGCCATCAGGATCTTCAGCGATGGAATTGAGAACTATCCAAACTCGTTCAAACTGTACAGGCATCGTGGGCACCGTTATATTTCGCAACGCAAATTTGATGAAGCTATTTCAGACTTTGAAAAAGCTGTTGAATTAATGAAGGACACTCCCATTGAAATAGAACCCGATGGGCAACCCAACAAACTGAATACCCCACTTTCAAATACTCAGTTTAATGTTTGGTACCACCTGGCACTGGCGCATTATTTAAAAGGAGATTTTGCCAAAGCAGAAGAAGCCTACAAGCAATGCATGCAAGTATCCGACAATAACGACCTATTCATTGCCACGGCCGATTGGTTGTATATGACTTTCCGCAGGCAAGATAAAACCAAAGACGCTGAAGAACTATTAAACTCTGTGGTAGAAAACATGCCCATAGTAGAAAATGATTCCTATTACCAAAGATTAATGCTTTATAAAGGTAATCTTGAGGTACATGAAGTTCTCAATCCCGACCCTGAATCGGAAGATATTGAACTGGCACTCGCAACACAAGGCTATGGCGTGGGCAACTGGTATCTGTATCAGAAGGATACCATCAAGGCCAAAGAGATATTCGAAAGAGTGGTGAACGGAAAACATTTCTCTGCCTTTGGATTTATAGCAGCCGAGGCGGATTTGGCACGATTAAAATGATAACATCAGCATAATCATTCCACCATTATAAAATTCGATCTTGACGCTTAGTACTCAGTAAAAATCATGTGTATGAAAAAACTTCTCATTGTTGCTTTGTTGTTTTCCTTACCGTTGGCCGGATTCTCTCAAAAGGATAAACACCCCAAAAACATTATCCTGATGGTGGGTGATGGCATGGGCGTTGCTCAGATCTACGCAGGACTTACCGCCAATCATGGTAAACTTAACTTAGAACAATGCACTACGGTTGGCTTCCATAAAAATCAGGCGTCTGATAAATACGTGACCGATTCAGCTGCAGGTGCTACGGCATTTGCCTGCGGTCAAAAAACTTATAATGGAGCAATTGGTGTTGATGCCAACGGAAAATCAATTCCTACTATTCTTGAAATTGCAGAGCGTAATGGGCTAGCAACAGGATTAATTGCAACGTGCTCAATCACTCACGCTACTCCTGCGTGTTTTATTTCCCATCAAGCGTCAAGATCATTGGATGAAAATATCGCATTGGATTTCCTGAAAACAGATGTCGATGTGTTTATTGGCGGTGGCAGAAAGTTTTTTACTCAACGTAAAGATAGTTTGAACCTAACCGATTCACTGAAAGCAAGAGGATATCAAATTGCTAACTCCATCGGAGAAGTTCAGCAAGTCACCTCTGGTAAACTGGCCGCCTTTCTTGCTGACGAACAACAACCCAAATTCTCAGCCGGACGAGGAGATGAGTTGGTAAAATCAACAGAAGTAGCACTTCAACTTTTAAAGTCAAACAAAATAGGAATGTTTATGATGATTGAAGGCTCACAGATAGATTGGGGCGGTCATGGCAATGACACACAATATATCATTGATGAAATGCTTGATTTTGACAATGCTATTGGAAAGGTGCTGGACTTTGCTAAGAAAGATGGGAACACGCTGGTGATCATCACGGCAGATCATGAGACTGGTGGCTTTTCAATCATAGGAGGAGATATGAAAACTGGGCAGGTGGAAGGAAAGTTTACCACAGGCAATCACACTGGCGTTATGATTCCCGTATTTGCGTTTGGGCCAGGAGCCGAGAAATTTTCTGGCATCTATGAAAACACCGATATATTCCATAAAATGATGGATGCCTTTAAATTCAACAAGAAATAACTTAAGTTGTTTTATAAAGACTGTATCGAATAGAAATTGTAAATTGAACCGCAACTATATAAACCTAATCAAGATGAAAGCTTTTCTAACCTCCGTACTCCTTTTAGCTGCTTGCTACAACTCATTTGCCCAAAAGGCCGACAACCGTTATTATGAAATGCGGATTTATTATTGTCTGCCTGGCCGGTTAGATGCATTGATCGACCGCTTTCAAAGCAACACCACTCGTATTTTTGAAAAGCATGGCATGGAAAATATTGGCTACTGGGTTCCTGTAACTAACGATAAAAATGCACTCTATTATATACTGGCTTATCCGAGCAAAGAAGCCCGCGAAAAATCATGGGCAGGCTTCATGGCTGATCCAGAATGGAAAGATGTTGCGGCTAAATCGGAAGTGAACGGAAAAATTTTGGAATCGATTACTTCTGTGTTTATGAAAGGAGCTGACCTGCTTCCCATGATCAATAGTGCCAATAGCAGTAGTCAGGACAGGCTGTTTGAACTACGAACATATTCGTGCCTGCCGGGCAGGTTTCCAAACATTGTAACGCGATTTAAAGATCATACGATAAAGCTATTTGAGCAACATCAGATGGAGAACATCGCCTACTTTACCAGCGAAGAGAAAGATGGCGCACAATCAAAATTAGTTTATATCGTGGCGCATCAGAACCAGGAAGCCGCTACAAAATCATGGGCCGAGTTCCGTGCCGACCCCGTATGGATTGCGGCAAGAGATGCATCAGAGAAAGATGGAAAGATTGTAGAGAAGGTGGAGTCCGTGTTTATGAAGCCGCTGAGCTTTTCAAAAATTAAGTAATTGTTTTTAGGTGAAACCAGTTACAGTCAAATCACATTATTCTTAACAAAAAAAAACTTATGCAAGAAACGACAAAGAAGATACTCCAAAAATGGGGTGCTAAACTTAAAAAGGGTGTCTTTAAAATGAATAAAACAGACATAAGCTTAGATCAATTTGAAAAATTTATTGGAGCGGGCGATATTGATGGAACAATTGGCGAATTGCAAAGGTTGAAGCAAATTAAAAAGAAACTGAAAAAGAAGGACGAGTGAGGAATCGATCTCGATATTGTTACTATTCTGCAACCCAGTTTGAGTAGCATGAAGGCAAGTTAATTTACTTTTTTTACTTCCTTAATAAAGCTATATTTAAACTCAACCCAAAAACATACCCATACATTCCATGGAAAAGAAATGTTTTGTTATCGTGCCAACAAGTGATCCTGACGGATACGCAAAAGGACACTTCAATAGAGTCTATCAATACATCATTGTTCCTGCCTGCAAGTCGGCTGGTTTTGTACCGATGCGAGCCGATGATCCGACTACTAGTGAAACAGCGTTGGGAATTCTAAAAACGATTATCGATTGCGATATCGCCATTTGTGACCTGAGCACCAACGACTCGAACGCTCTTTACGGCTTTAGTATTCGCTATGCCATTAACCTTCCTGTGATTTTGATTAAAGATGCAAAAACTAACTTGAAGTTTAATTTTAGAGAATTTGAAGCGATGGAATATGATGAGTCTCTTAGAATAGATACGGTTCAAAATGAAATCGAATCGTTGAGTGACGTGCTGAAGAAAACTTTTGCGAATAAACTAGAGATAAACTCACTACTCAATCGCTTACACATTGGGTCTTCTCAAGCAGCTGAAACACAAAATATTTCAGCTCCTTATGAAAGTATAGAAAAAAAAGAGAGTCAACTACCAATAATTTCTCCTCTTCCAGATTATGTGGGCGATCCCATTACTAAACATGAAGAAATTGATAAACTAAAGGTAGGCGATTTCATTTTCCATATGAATTATGGTAAGGGCGAATTAAAAACAATAAAAAAAATGGGGAAT
>JAYVBN010000022.1:0-3161 GCA_043750455.1 Bacteroidia bacterium
GAGTCCTTCTGACAATCTTAACCGCGAGTGGGTGTGGAGTGCCTTTATCGGAATCAAAAAAGATTTTACCGTTTACAAAAACATTAAGGGAAACACAGAAGCTCTTTACAACCTGTATGATCCCCAAAACAAAAGTCCTTATCAGGATAGATTCTCAATACGTTTTGGATTTGAGTTTCCAATCAAGAAGAAGCCTAAGCTAGTCATTAACTAGCAGACCACACATGTGAGGCAACCGCAACCATAGGAAAGCAGGAAAGATATTAGGCAATACAAGTTTTGGCAGAACACAAAGCCCAGGTGACTGCAGCAGTGGAGGAGTTTCACTCACGTGGAAAAAGATACTAAAAAATAGTGCTGAAATCGTTATCTTTGAAAAGATAAAATATAAAACGTTATGGATGTTAATGCCGAGCGGTCTTTGTTGATAAAAGAACTTCAACAAGTAGAAGATATTTCATTGCTGCAAGCAATAAAAGCTGTATTGCATTATGGTTTACAAAGCGAAGGTAAAATTAGTATAGAACAATACAATCGAGAATTAGATGAAGCCGAGGCAAGAATAGATCAAGGAGATTTTGTCACCCATGAAGAAGCTGTTGACCGAATCAAAGGATGGAGAAAGACAGGAAGCTGATTTGGGATCCACACGCGTTAACCAGATTAGAAAAGTCGTTGGAATGGATAAGCAAAACGTCAATCCAACAAGCGGAACAAGTTGAACAAGCCATTTTGGAGAGGATAGAAATCATTCGAGTTCATCCTGAACGACATCCACCAGATAAGTACAAACGAAACAACTCAGGCAGTTACCGTGCTTTTGAAATCCTTAGTTATCGGATATCATATCACTATACTGAAGACGAGATCAGGATATTAAGATTTCGTCACGTGAAGCAAGAGCCGAAAGAATACTGAGCGCACATCCAAACCCACATGATGTGTTTCCTGCAGTTCAGGAGTAACTTTCATTTCCCTACACATACGCCTCCTTCATCTTATCCAAATGATCCCACACCAAACTACTTGCTCCAAGTATGGGTGCCGCCTGGTTTTGTAAGGCAGATGGAAGAACTTTTATTTTTCCTCTGAAGAGCGGCATCAGGTTTTCTTCCATGTGACGTATGGTGGGCTTAAAAATTAAATCACCCGCCATTGCTAATCCACCGAATAAGAAAATTGCTTCGGGATCGGTATGAACAACGGTCTCTGCCAGTTTCATTCCAAGGATGCGCCCTGTATATTCAAAACATTCCTTTGCAACAATGTCTCCACGCAAGGCAGCCTCTGTAATCATTTTAGTGTTTAAATCTTCAAAGGCAATTCCTCTAAGTTCACTAGGCTCAAGATGATCAGCCAGAAGTTTGTAAACAGTTCTTTTAATTCCTGTTGCTGACGCATACGTTTCTAAGCAACCACGTTTGCCGCAATTGCAATATCGGCCAGCAGGATTTACGGAGGTGTGTCCAACTTCACCGGCTATGCCATGATGTCCGTTCAGTAAATGTCCATTGCATACAAATCCACTTCCCAGTCCAGTGCCAAGAGTGATAACGATAAAGTTTTTCATCCCTTTGGCATTGCCGTAAATCATTTCACCAACTGCCGCAGCATTTGCATCGTTGGTTAAGATACAGGGAATACCTAGCTCATCTTTAAACATTTTGGCAAGGGGAAGCATACCTTTCCATTTTAGATTAGTTGCTTTTTCTATGGTGCCTGTATAATAATTTCCATTTGCAGCACCCACGCCAATCCCTACGAGCCGGTGATTTCCTGGAAGCAACGCTGTAGCTTCGCGCAAAGCATCTGCCATAGAATCAAAGTAGTCCTGGAAATCAACAAAATCAGTAGTTGGAATATTTCCCTGGTGAAGCACGTTTCCTTCTCGGTCAACGATTCCATACTTTGTGTTTGTTCCTCCAATATCAATTCCTACCGTTAGGTCTTTCATTTTTCTGATTATTAGATAGAAAGTATTTTTGAGATACGTAAAGCTTCTGCATCAATTTCGTGATGCTGTGTCATGATCGTATTAAAGTCGTTATATACCATCTTATTGTCGCGGATGCCTACCATCGCATCGCTTTTGCCTGCGATTAAACCTTCAATGGCAGCAACGCCCATTTTGCTGGCGAGTACACGATCGAAATAAGTAGGGGCGCCTCCACGTTGCAAGTGACCTAGAATAGTCACTTTGATGTCGAAGTAGTTTGATCGCTCCGCTACCATTTTGGCCAATTCATTGGCACCACCAATCTTTGATCCTTCTGCTATTACAACCAAACTTGATTTCTTGTTGGTTTTACCTCCTTGTTCAAGCAACGAATACAGATCATCAAAAGAAGTAACTTCCTCAGGAATGATTACGGCCACAGCTCCTCCGGCAATGCCACTGTTAATAGCGATATAGCCACTGTTGCGACCCATTACTTCAATAAAAAAAAGACGATTGTGTGAAAGTGCTGTATCGCGAATACGATCGATTGCTTCTACTGCTGTGTTGGTTGCCGTATCAAAGCCAATGGTATAATCGGTGCCTGCTATATCATTGTCTATCGTTCCGGGGATGCAAACAGACGGTATGTTAAACTCTTCGTAGAATTTGTGAAGCCCCGTAAATGTTCCGTCACCGCCAATGGCTACAAGTGCGTCAATGCCGGTCTTCTTTAAATTCTGAAAAGCCTTTTCGCGTCCTTCCTTGGTTCGAAACATTTCACTGCGCGCAGTCTTTAATATAGTGCCACCTCGTTGAAGGATATTGCTAACCGAACGGGCTCCAAGCTTGACAATCTCGTTGTCAATCATGCCCTCGTAGCCGCGCATAATGCCGTAGACTTCTTTGTTATAATAGATGGCAGCACGGATGGTTGCTCGTATGGCAGCATTCATTCCTGGTGCATCTCCGCCAGATGTGAACACACCAATTTTCGAAATAGTATGGCTCATTTAATAGCTAAAACGCTCAAAAATAAGGTATAAGGGCTGGTTTACAATACTTCCTTTGTTTAACCTTTTTTCAATCGTTTGAAATAGTTGATCAGGCCATTTGTGGATGAGTCATGTGAGCTAATTTCAATCTCAGATTCAAGTTCTGGAAGAATCTTCTTTGCCAAAACTTTGCCCAGTTCAACACCCCATTGATCAAAGCTATAGACATT
>JAYVBN010000023.1:0-6176 GCA_043750455.1 Bacteroidia bacterium
ATTTCAGTCGAATGCTTCTCAAAAGGGATGGAAAATCGGCATTGGTATCTTCCTGATCCTATTGCCAACCGTAATGGTGATGGGCTTCTTAAAGCCTTCTCCAGGATACTTGCTTTTATATCCTGTTGCTATTTCACTGCACCTGTATATGATCCGCCATTCGTAATTTATTCCTGATTTTGAAAATAAAAAAGCCTGATGATAATTCATCAGGCTTCTTCCTAGTGCTGAAATTTTTTAGATGATTAGCATAGCATCCCCATAGGTGAGGAATTTATATTTTTCTTTCTTGGCTGTCTGGTAAGCCTGAGTAATCAATTCAAAACCTCCGAAAGCACAGGCCATCATATAAAGTGTTGACTCTGGCTGATGGAAGTTAGTAACCATGGCACTGCAAATTTTAAAATCATATGGCGGAAAGATAAACCGGTCTGTCCAGCCATCGCGTTCCTTTAATCTGTTATTAGCAGAAACAGCAGATTCAAGAGCACGCATAGTAGTTGTTCCAACTGCGCAAACTCTGCTCTTGTTGTCAAGTGCTGTGTTTACCAGTTTCACGGCTTCTGATCCTACAATGTAGTTTTCAGAATCCATTTTGTGCTTGGTAAGGTCCTCTACATCTACCGGACGAAATGTTCCCAACCCGATGTGAAGGGTAACGTATGTCATGTCAACGCCTTTGATCTGAAGACGCTTTTGCAATTGTTTGGTAAAATGCATTCCTGCTGTAGGTGCAGATACAGCTCCCTTGTGTTTGGCGTAAATAGTTTGAAATCTTTCTTTGTCCGCCTGTTCTACTTTGCGCTTGATATATTTTGGAAGAGGTGTCTCTCCCAGATTTTCTACTACTTTATTGAAGGCTTCTGAATCGCCATCAAATAGAAAACGGATTGTCCTTCCGCGCGAAGTGGTGTTGTCGATAACCTCAGCAACAAGGTCTCCTTCGCCAAAGTAAAGTTTATTGCCTACCCGAATTTTTCTGGCAGGGTCAACCAACACATCCCACAAATGCATTTCTGCATTCAGTTCGCGCAATAAGAAAACTTCGATTTTTGCACCGGTCTTTTCCTTACGTCCATAAAGGCGAGCAGGGAATACCATGGTGTCATTACCAACCAGGACATCGCCTTCATCAAAATAGCTGACAATGTCTTTAAAGATCTTGTGTTCGATCTTTCCAGTGCTTTTGTGAATCACCATCATCCGCGCTTCATCGCGGTTTTCGGCTGGGTGTGAGGCAATAAGACTGTTGGGGAGTTCAAATTTGAATTCTGATAACTTCATAAGCTTACGGGCTTTGTCCCAAACGGATAGGGACTGGTTTTTAAAATTAAGGACGCAAAAATAAGCAAACGGACACGAAATGCAACCAATCTTTTCTCGGAAGCCTCTTTGGAATAGGTTAACAAAATCAGCTTTTCATCAGCAAAGTATAAAAACCCTAATTACTATGTTAAATTCGCATTCTTAATTATCTAAATCGTTAAAGATCGAATGCTAACGCTACGACTTGTTTTTGAAAGCTTTGGTTTTGCATGGCGTGCCCTGAAATCCAATATTTTGCGAACCATCCTTTCTTTGCTGGGCGTAACCATTGGAATTTTTGCCATCATAGCTGTGCTAACCCTCGTGGATTCCCTGGAAAAGAACATTAAGGACAGTCTTAATTTTTTGGGAACGGGAGTTATTTATGTGAACAAGTGGCCATTTATTCCAGAGGGTAGCGGCCCTTATAAATGGTGGGATTATTGGAGAAGGCCAAACGTTTCAGTCAATGAGTATAGATTTTTACAGGCAAACTTGCGTAATCAAAGTGCCATTTCTATCTACGCTGCAAAAGGAAACTCTGTTATTAAGAAAGACAATAATAGTATAGGACAAATTGGCCTTCGTGGTGCGGGACCTGGCTACAATGACATTTTTGAAATTAATCTTGAAAATGGCCGTTACTTTTCTGCCGAAGAAGTGGAAGCGGGCAGGAGCATAGCCCTTATCGGGCATGAGGTGAAAAATGCTTTGTTCCCAGATACAAATGATCCTTCTGGACAGATCGTTCGGATTAAAAATCTAAAGTATATGGTGGTAGGAGTTATCAAGAAAGAAGGTCAGAGTTTTTTGGGCACTCCAAGCAACGATTATACAGTCATCATCCCGTATAGCGCCTTTCGGAAATTATACCAAACAGGAACTGGAGCCTGGAACGAATTGCAATCTAGTATTGGAGTAAAAGGAAATGATACTGATATAGGGTTGGTAGAACTTGAAAATGAGATCACCGGCATCATGCGTGTGAGGCGAGGGTTAAAACCCACTGAGAGCAATAATTTTGCATTGAACCGGCCCGAAGCAATTGCCAATATGGTGAGCGGTTTGTTTGATGTGGTAGGAATAGCGGGTTGGATAATAGGTGGTTTTTCTATTCTTGTTGGTGGCTTTGGTATTGCCAACATCATGTTTGTTTCTGTCAAAGAAAGAACCAGTATTATCGGACTTCAAAAATCTCTGGGAGCAAAGAATTATTTTATCCTCTTTCAATTTCTCTTTGAAGCAATCTTCCTGAGTTTAATAGGTGGGCTTGCTGGATTGATTTTAGTTTGGTTGCTTACCCTTGCTCCGTTTGGAAGTCTTGAAGTGGTTCTTACACTTAAAAATATCGTATTAGGGCTTGGTGTTTCTTCTATAATTGGTTTAGTGTCTGGTATCGTACCTGCTGCTATGGCTGCACGACTGGATCCTGTAGCAGCCATTCGGGCTTAGCCTCATTTATGTTGAGAGTTGAATCCTTATCTAAGGAAGCCCGTTAAAGAACAGATGTTAACTCTACGACTCATTTTTGAAAGCTTTGGCTTTGCTTGGCGCGCACTAAAGTCAAATATCCTTCGCACTATTCTTTCTTTGCTTGGGGTTACGATCGGAATTTTTGCCATCATCGCGGTGCTTACCCTCGTGGATTCACTTGAGAAAAACATAAAAGATAGTTTCGATTTTTTGGGCACAGGGGTGATCTATACAGAGAAGTGGCCCTTCATTGGCGGCCCCGATTTTCCATGGTGGGAGTACTGGCGCAGGCCTAACGCTTCTTATAATGAGTATAAATTTTTAGAAGCTAATCTTAAGACTCAGGCAGCAATTGCCATTTTCGCTGTTAAAGGAAACTCAACCATTAAGCGAGGTTCCAGTAGCATTAGTCAGATTGGATTGAGAGGAGGTAGCCTTGGGTACGATAAAATCATGACTGTCAATATTGACAATGGACGATATTTTACAGTGGATGAAATAGAGGCAGGTAGAAATGTAGCTGTATTGGGGTATGAAGTAATGCAAGCACTTTTTCCAAACGGTGAAAACCCAATTGGGCAAGACATCAAGATCAAGAATATGAAGTTCAAGGTTATGGGTGTGATCAAGAAAGAAGGTCAAAGTTTTTTGGGCACGCCCAGCAATGATTACGGATGTATCATTCCCTATCATTCTTATCGCAGATTGTATCAGACCGGTTCCGGACTTTGGAATGAAAATGCTTCGCGCATTGGCGTAAAGGGTTTTGACTCCGATATTGGATTGGTTGAATTGGAAAATGAGATACGTGGGCTCATGCGGAGCAAAAGAGGTTTGAAGCCAAATGATAAAGATAATATTGCTTTGAACCGTCCGGAAGCAATTGCAAACGTAGTCAGTGGTTTGTTTGATGTGGTTGGATTGGCAGGATGGATAATTGGCGGCTTCTCTATTTTGGTAGGAGGATTTGGTATTGCCAACATCATGTTTGTTTCCGTGAAAGAAAGAACCAGTGTTATAGGTCTTCAAAAATCACTTGGTGCAAAAAACTATTTTATTCTATTTCAGTTTTTATTCGAAGCTGTTTTCCTGAGTTTGATTGGGGGCTTAGCCGGACTGATACTGGTTTGGTTTCTTACGTTGGCTCCTTTCGGAGATCTAGAGGTGATACTTACGGTAAAAAATATTGTATTAGGTCTAGGCGTCTCTTCGATTATCGGCTTGGTATCAGGTATTATTCCAGCGGCCATGGCAGCACGACTTGATCCAGTGGCCGCGATTCGAGCCTAGCAAAAAATAAATCACAGACCACAGTCGAATGTTGACCGTGGTCTGTGGACACTATCACGCCTCTTTATCTTCTAGCACTTTGGCACCGTCTGGTGTTGCCAGTTTTTCTTTGATTTGCTTTTCCAATTCAGCCATCAATTCCGGATTGTCTTCAATCAATTGTTTCACAGCATCACGGCCTTGACCGAGTTTGTTGCCACTATAAGAAAACCACGAACCTGATTTTTGGATCACGTTAAGTTCAACACCAATGTCTACAATTTCACCCGATTTTGAGATGCCACGTCCATACATAATGTCGAACTCAACAACCTTAAAGGGAGGTGCTACTTTATTTTTAACCACTTTCACCTTCACACGGTTTCCGGTGATATCATCTGGTGATTCTTTGATCTGACCTATTCTGCGAATGTCCAATCGAACGGAAGCATAAAATTTAAGTGCATTACCCCCAGTTGTTGTTTCAGGGTTGCCAAACACAATTCCAATTTTCTCACGCAACTGGTTGATGAAAATACAGGCGCATCCGGTTTTGCTGATTGTGCCTGTTAATTTTCTCAAAGCCTGCGACATTAATCTTGCTTGCAGGCCCATCTTACTTTCACCCATCTCGCCTTCTAATTCAGCTTTAGGAACAAGAGCCGCCACTGAATCGATTACAATAATATCAATTGCCCCAGAACGGATAAGATGTTCGGCAATTTCTAATGCCTGTTCACCATTGTCGGGCTGCGAGATCAAAAGATTTTCAGTATCTATTCCTAATTTCTCAGCATAGGATCTATCGAAGGCGTGCTCTGCATCAATAAAAGCGGCTAGTCCGCCAGCCTTCTGTGCTTCGGCAATAGCATGTAGTGTTAAGGTTGTCTTGCCGGAAGATTCCGGGCCATAAATTTCAGTTACTCTGCCTCGTGGAAGGCCTCCTATGCCCAAGGCGATGTCTAATCCTAAAGAGCCAGTTGAAATGGCAGGAATATCTGATATTTTTTGATCATTTAACCTCATGACAGAACCCTTGCCATAGGTTTTGTCCAACTTATCGATGGTAAGTTGTAACGCTTTTAGTTTTTCAAGTTTTTCTTTGTTGTCGGTTTTATTGTCGGCCATATATGTAGTTGTTTTTTTCTTTCGGAATGGGGGTCAAATTACAAGATCAGTTACCAAAATCAAATTTTGACCTTTTAATAGACACGCAAAATCTTACGCCCTTACCCTAAATAGAATGGAAATTTTGCGTCCTTGCTCGTTCTATGATCCGTAAAATTATTTTTGGTTTTATTCTGACCCTTTCAATCCTTGTCATCTGGAATTGGTCACTATTGATTTATGGGATCAATCAGGGCATTGGCCAACTGAACATTGTATGGAATGCAAGGCCAGTGGAGGAATTTTTGTCCGATCCACAGTTTCCAGATTCGCTTAAAGCAAAGCTTCGTTTGATCGATGAGGTGCGAAAATTTGCTATTGATTCGCTCGGACTCAAAGATACAGATAACTATAAAACCCTTTACGATCAGAAAGGCGAAGAACTGATGTGGGTGGTTACTGCTTGCGAACCTTTTGAACTGAAACCCAAGCAATGGACATTTCCTGTGATTGGAGCTGTTCCTTACAAAGGGTATTTTGATAAAGAAAAAGCGCGAGCCGAAAAAAATCAATTGGAAACGGATGGTTGGGATGTAAGTGTTATGAACCCTGGGGGGTGGTCCACACTCGGCTGGTTTACCGATCCGATTCTCAGCGGTATGCTCACCCGAAGTGAAGGAGATTTAGCAAGCCTGATTATTCACGAAATGGTTCACGCTACTTTTTTTGTAAAGGATAGTGTCGAGCTTAATGAAAATCTTGCTTCGTTTATAGCAAATACAACCGCTTATGATTTTTTGAAATGGAAATATGGTGAAGAATCAATAGAGTACAAAACGTATTTGTACGAAGATCAGGATTACAGAAGGTATTACCCTCATGTTCTTCGTGGTACAAAAATTCTTGACAGTTTGTATGAGGCGATGAAGAATGAACCTGTTGCTATCAAAAAAGAAAAAAAGGAAAAGGCGATTCGCAAAATTGTGGAAACTATGGATACTCTTACGTTACACACCACCAGA
>JAYVBN010000024.1:0-2653 GCA_043750455.1 Bacteroidia bacterium
TAGTAGGAATGGTAATTTCACAAAGGCACGGATTGAAAGAACATATCAAGTAAATAGTTCAAAAGATTATCTTTTTACTTTCAATAGTGAATCTGACTCTCTGATATTGGACGCACTAAATTCAGTTGATGACTTGGGTCAGGTTGGTGATTCAATTGAAATCTATTATTTTAAGAATAATTCTTCAACAGGATTAGCCTCAGATATACGAGGAAATAAATCAATCTTTATACCATTTTGTATAGATGTATTTTTAATAACCCTCGTCATTGTTGCCTTAAAAAGACCACGATTTATTTTAAGGTTCAAAGGATCATTGGATCAATATTGAAATATAGGTAAATCAATTGTACTCATTTGTTTAAAGCTAATAGAAGTTGCGCCAGAGTTCCCCAAGAATAATTCGAATCGACTGAAGTATGTTTCCAAATCGTTTTATCTCTTTCCTTAATTAATGTTATCGTAATCTGTGAATCAGTGGCAATCTCGTACCCACTTCGCTCCAGCGCATTCTTCGTCCACAAATATTCATGTCCTTCACCATCCAATTGAACTGAAATTTTGCGATGCGGCTCATGGCTCATCTTTCCGGTTTTCAAATCAAAACCTTTTAATTGAAAGACGTCATCGAACGAGCCGTCCAACACCAAATCTTCTGGAAGTCCGGTAAGAATTTTTTTATTAGAAGTTGCCAGCCAGATTTTATCTGCCGTTTGCAAAGCCAAATCCAATTCATGCGTAGCAATCAAGATCGCATTATTGGTTGCTCGCGCCAGATGTCTTAACAGATTCATGATCTCAACACGGTTGTTGAGATCGAGGTGCGCAGTTGGTTCGTCCAGTAAAAGTATTTCTGTCTCTTGCGCCAATGCACGCGCAATCATGGTCATCTGCAGTTGGCCATCACTGAGTTCTTCAATGTTTTTGTCAGCCAAATGTTCAATGTTAACTTGGGAAATTGAGCGATCAATGATGGCATTGTCCTCATCATTAAGTTTGATATCCCAATTCAAATAAGGATAACGTCCAAACGTAACAAGATCTCTCACAGTCATGTTGTAGGCATGAACACGATCAGTGAGCACCACAGCAATTCTCTTCTCGGTCGAGATCGTGCCCGATACAGGTTTTTGTAATCCAGCCAATGTTCTTATCAGGGTAGATTTCCCGATTCCATTTGGCCCCATGAAACACACGAGTTCGCCTGCATTTAAATCAAGATTGAGATTTTCAAAAAGCAGATTCCTTTCCTTGCCATTGAAATAGCCAAGACTCAGGTTTCGTATGGAAAGAAGGGAGGTCATGCTTAAACCGAAGTCTTTTTGGTTTTCAAAATCATCCAGATCACAACCGGTGCACCAATCATAGAAGTCACAGCATTAAGCGGCAAAATCTGAGTGCTTCCTGGCAACTGCGCCAGCATATCGCATAAAAGAAGAAGTATTGCGCCACCTATCATCACGGCAGGTATCAGCACTTTATGATTACTGGTTTTGATAAAGGATCTTACCATATGAGGAACCGCTAAACCAACAAACGCAATCGGTCCGCAAAAAGCAGTAACAACCCCGGCCATCAAACTTGTGGAAAGAACAACCAAGAACCTTGATCTCTTCAGGTTAGTCCCAACACTTTTCGCATAATTATCTCCCAAAAGCAATGCATTCAATGATTTTATAGAAGCGAAACTGATTAGTCCACCTACAAGAAAGATGAGCGCCATCACATTAATTTCTTTCCAACTTGTTCCACCCACGCTACCAAGTGTCCAGATCATGAAGGTTTGTAAATCTTCAGCCTTGCTGATGAATTGAAGCACGCTTACGATGGATTGCGTGACGGCTGCAATCATAAGTCCGATGATCAATAAAGAAACATTATCGCGAAGACGCTGGGCGATGCCAATCACAAGAAGAAAAACACCCGCACTTCCGATACTGGCTGCAATCGAAATAGCCCAAGGCCCTGAAAATAGTGCGATCGCATTTCCGGATAAGATCATCAATGAAACAAGGAGACTTGCTCCAGCACTAAGGCCAAGTACATCAGGTCCGGCCAATGGGTTTCGGAAAAGGGTTTGCATTAATAAGCCTCCGGTTGCCAAGGAAGCACCAGCCAGTATGCACGTAATAGCTTTCGGCATTCTAAACTGCCAGATAATATCGTTCCAAACACTTTGCTCACTTTGCCCTGAAAGGCTTGCTAAAATCTTACTTAATGGAATGTTAACGCTCCCTAAACTGATATTGAGCAGAAATAGAACCCCTAAAGAGATCAGTAAGAAAACTATAGCTCTATTTCCTTTCGGGATTTTCTTCACCTTTTTTCGGCTAAGGACGGGAAAATCGATTTGCCCTTCAAGGGGGAAGGGCAGTACAGACGCAAGATCTTGCGTCTCCGCGATCAAGATCATTTGGCATTCGCCCAATCCAAAATTCTATTCTCTTTTCAACATTTATTATGACATCGTAACTATTTGAAAGTCAAGTCACAAGAGACTAATAATTTCATGGAACCTCTTGAGCTCTTAAAATCCTGAGTAAATTTTGAAACGCAGACTTGGTAACTCCCTAACTGTTTCTATCTTTGCAGTCCTTTTTGCGGTACAGAACCCGTAAATGGACTTAGAAACAAGCAAAAAAGGGTTAAAGTT
>JAYVBN010000025.1:0-7561 GCA_043750455.1 Bacteroidia bacterium
ATCAGTAAATGCAATAACATATTCATAATAGGGTGCTTCACTTCTCCATAAACGAGATGTCTTTCCGGTAGTCAAATCAATTTTGTCAAGGAATGGACGGTCACCATCTTGAGAAGCGCCATTTCCGGTAAGGAAGGCAGTGTTGTTTTGAATAGACATAACCGACCTTCCAAAATTATTCGTCACAGTCATTACATCTCCTGGATCGGCATAAGCATCTTCCGATGAAAAATCAAAAACAGTTTTCTTGCCAGATGCATTTGTGGGATCGATCTGATAAACACGTTGCTTTCTGTCAGTCCACCAGCTTTCATACACCCATGCTAATTTTTCATTTCCCCAAACAATGCCGCCATAGCGCAAAGGAAGACTTGTTAATTCAGTTGCTTGTGTGTTGAATGGTGCGGGCAGTTGAAAGACTTTATCTCGCACCTCTGCTTTCGTTTTTGGGTCGCCACCGTCTTGCGCTTCCACCCAATACAAAACCGCAGGTTGATCATTTCTCCATAAATGACTTCGAGGACCAGGCAGGGTAGCGCTAAACCCAAGTGGGATATTATCAGCTAATGGAATTTCAGCGATGCGTTTTATAAGTCCACCATTTAAATCAATAACGTTCACAGATTGAGGAAATAATCCGGCTGGCACGATGTAAGAGTATGGGCGATGAATGGTTTTAGTTAAGATATATTTTGCGTCAGGTGATGAACTTTGGGTTGCATAAATAGAGGGACTACCAATTGGTTTCTCAATACCCGCTAGTGTTACTTCATTAAGCTGTGAAGTGCAATAGTATTCAAATAGCGATTCATCATATGGATTCTTAAGGAGATCCTGATATGTTCTGTTAGGCGCTTTTTTTCCGAGGTTCTCTTCCACCACAGGTCCAACAGGTACACGCGATTTTATAGGGACTACTTTTCCATCCGATGCCGCAGATAGAAACAAAAGAGAATTGGAATTAGAAAGCCATGAATAAGGGCTGCCAATGGTGTTGTTTATCTTTTTGTTGACAAGTTTTTTTGCCACTGATGTTGTCAGGTCTACTACCCAAAGTTCAATATAGCCTGCATAAGTTTGAAGAAAGGCCGCCTTCCTGCTATCTGGTGAGAAAGTAAAGTTGCTAAGTTGGAGTGGTGATGGTAAGTTGGTGATGGCGTATTCTTTTTGGTCTTTAAGGTTCTTCGCTTTTATGCCAATGAAAAAATTATTTCGACTTTGACCAAAGTTATCAGGGTTAATGCGTAATCCTGCAATTCTTAATTCAGGCCTCGATAGCTCCTCAATTGTAGGATAGTCTGAAAGATCCAGGAGAATCATCATGGATTTATCAGGAGAAAATAAAACGGCAGGGGTGAGCGGGGCGTCCACTAATTTTGAAATTTCTTCAGGTGGTTTTTGATAGGTAAGATTGTCTTGCGCTAGCGAAGAATTTGCAATCAAGAGTAAAAGTATTGGCATTAATTTTTTCATGTGAAGTCTATTTAGGGTAAAATGTAGTGAATTGAAATCAGGCGTGCTAAAGAATTGGTATTGTTTTGATGTTTTGCAGGATGGCTGGCTGTTATAATTTATCATTTACGTTCCTGGATAATGAAAAGTCAAATTCTTAGATTAATTTAGAGCTTAAATTTTAATGATATGTATTCTCTCCTTCAACTCTTTCATTCTACGATTCGTTATTTTGTTTTGATATTTCTGATCCTGATAATTGTTCGATCGCTGATGGGCTGGATGAATAAAAAAGAATATGCTAAGATGGATGATAAAGTCAGCCTTTGGCTATTCATGCTTACACATACTCAGCTTTTGATTGGACTTATTCTTTTTTTCGTAAGCCCGCTGGTGATTTTTAGTGGGGCTTCTATGAAAGATTCTGTTGCGCGTTATTGGCTGGTGGAACACAATAGTATGATGCTTATTGCGATAGTGTTAATTTCTGTTGGCAGGATCTCGATTAAGAAAATGACGGACAGTGCTGCCAAACACAAACGCTTATTCATCATGAACACGATTGCCCTGTTGATTATCCTGATGGCAATCTCCATGAGCGGGAGAGGCTTCTTTAGTTTGCCGACCTGAGGGCAACGCAATTTTCAATCGCCCTCAAATGATGTTGAGTGTGATAGATGGTAAAGTATAGCATTTCTCGTACATAGAGCTTTCCCAATAAAGGATGTGGCACTAAATAGCGATCAAGATCGGCTTCACTCCAGTCTGCTAGGCTGTTAATAAATATTTTATTTTCTTTCGCAAATGAGTTGATCAGTACACTCTTGTCAACTTGTTTGGACTTGGGAATAAATGCTGAAGTTGCTCGCCCACCGGAGTTAAGTTTCTCCAAATATTTTTTTACTAATTCATCATACGTTTTGATAGGCCTATTGGGTTTGCCAAAATAGAGAAGGATAAATTTGGGTAATCGAAATGCCAGGCTAAGCGGTTTTACGCTGAGTACCAGATGCTCTACATTATCAGATGCTGACCATTTTGAATTAAGCTTTCTAAAAAAAGCTGAATCGGCTACGGGCTTCGCTGTCATAATCACGTCTTCAAACCCTTTCTGAAGCTCTTGAATGATTTTTTCTTTCGTCATAGTGATTAAATTTAACAATACTAATCTCACCTGAAACTACTAACTTTACTTAAAATTATTTTTGGATGAAATATATTTATTCAATTCTGTTCTGTCTTACTGGCTTTTTTGTTAATGCTCAACAATTTGCACTTCGCTATGAACTTGTAAAGTTGGATAAAACGGTGAATACGTTTTATCACGAAGCGGCTCCGGTTGTTTCACCGGATGGAAAGGATCTTTACTTTTTTATTCAAAATCATCCTGAGAATACCTATGGAAAAGAAGGTAGTCAGGACATTTGGGTCACCCATAAGGATGATCGTGGCATATGGTCTCCACCTAAGAGATTAGGATCACCATTAAACAATAACCGTTCGAATCAGGTTTTCAATGTTTTGCCTGATGCTTCTATTTTTATCCGCGGAGGAAGAGGAAAAAATGATAAGGGTTTCTCTATCGTAACCACTGGCGGTGGTTCAACAGAATTGAAAGTGAAGGATTTTGCAGACATGGAGAAGGGTCGCTTTTCTGGCGCTACCATTTCAACGGATGTCAAACACATGGTTCTGTATTTTTCTGAATTTGAAGGAAGTACCCGCAGCGATTTATACATCAGCCATGCACAACCAGATGGCAATTGGACAAGACCAGTGAAAATGAAAATCACCGATAAGTCGGATGAGTTTGGGCCTTTCATCGCACCTGATAATAAGACACTGTACTTTGCAAGCGACCGTCCTGGTGTCGGTAAGCAAGGAGGTATTGACATTTATAAGACGGAGAGATTAGACGATACATGGGAGAACTGGTCAGAGCCAGTAAACCTTGGTCGCCCAATAAATACGGCAGCAGGGGATTCTTATTTTTCTATGGATGCTGCAGGAAATGTTTTCACGTCCCGCTCCAATAGCCGCGTAGACGGTGGTAATCTTGATTTGTTTGTGTTGGTGCCGCACGATATTAAAGTGATGTTGGCGGGAATTGTTTTTAATGAGAAAACAAAACAACCCATTCCTGCCTCTGTTACTTTAAGTATTAAGGATCAAAAGCCTGTGGCCATGAAAGCTGTTGCAAACGGTAAGTTTGGAACACGCATTCCTGAAACAGATCAATATGTGATTGCTGCAACTTCAGAGGGGTTTCTTCCCAGTGAAGAAACATTTACAGTTCCTAAAGTCGGAAAGGACACAACATTGTCGATTGAAGTTTACCTTACACCAATAGCAAAGAAGCTTATCCTTGCGGGAACAGTCTTTGATAAGAAGACGGAAAAACCGGTTGCCTCCAAAATTACAGTTACAATAAAGCCAGACAAAAAATCAACTCTTTCAATTGAAGCAAGTGATGGAAAGTACGGGCAGGATATTTCGAGAATGGGTTGGTATGTGATGACAGCCTCTGCTTCCGGGTATTTGAATTCAACCGATAGCGTTCTGGTAAGTTCTGAAGAAGAAACGCCAGTGATTAAGGATTTTTATTTGCAGCCTATTGAAGTAGGTCTAACAGTGCGCCTCAAAAATATTTATTTTGATTATGATAAAACCACCCTTAAGTCTGAGTCATTTGTTGAACTGAATAAAGTGATTGACTTCCTGAAGCAAAATGAAACTGTCGAGATTGAGATTTCCGGACACACGGATAGCAAAGGTGCTGACACATACAACGAAACACTCTCACAAGGCAGGTCTCAATCAGTGGTTGACTATTTGGTGAGCGAGGGAATAAACAGTGCAAGATTGACAGCTCGCGGTTACGGTGAAGCAAAGCCGATCGATTCTAATGAAACCGAAGAAGGACGAGCCAATAATAGAAGGGTGGAGTTCACGGTGTTGAAGAAATAGGATAGCCACAGATTGACAGATTAAATCAGTGAATCTGTGGCTTATTTTTTAATTTTCTTCTTTCAAAATCTCATTTGCCCTTTCCGCATCATTTTCAAAAACATGAATGCGTGCCTGCATGGACGTCATGTTGGGCAATGGGTAAAGACCGGCCAAATTTTCGTCTGTCAAAAAGCAAGGAATGCCGTATGCATCCAATTTAGTCTTGGCAATGTTTGCATTAATAGCACTTTCAAATTGCCTCAAGACAATGATCTTATCATTCTCCATATAATCAAAGCTATTAAAACAAACTGAATTAACTTTACCTATGAATCAACAGAGTACAAATCATCGCAGCAGAATAATTATTGACATGGACGATGTGCTGGCAGATGCCACCGGACAATTCATCAACTTTTACGAAAAAGAATTTGGCATACATGTTACCAAAGAGTCCATGTATTTCAAGGAAGAGATGAAACGCTTTCCCGATCATCATGACGAAGTGTATCAATTCACTTTCCGGAAAAACTTCTTTCGCATGATGGCGGTGAATGAAAATAGTCAGGAGGTGGTGAAGAAACTGAATGAAAAGTATGAGGTATTTATTGTTTCATCAGCGATGGAGTTCCCCAATTCATTAACCGAAAAGCTGGATTGGCTTGGCGAACATTTTCCTTTCTTGCATTGGAAGCAGTTTGTCTTCTGTGGCAGCAAGAAGATTGTTTATGGCGATTATATGATTGACGATCTGCCGCATAACTTAGAGACCTTCAACGGTGAGAAACTTTTATTCACGGCTCCTCACAATATGCAGTTCAATCATTTCAAAAGGTTGAATAACTGGAATGAAGTGGGAGAGAAGTTTCTGTAGTTCTCACTGCGGCAGGGATAGAGCGGCATGTTTGAGCCCCCCGCTGGTGCTGGGCAGGCTCCGTGCGTTGATGAGCGTGGTTGGCGAGTAGCGATAGCCCGTCTGTCCGCCACGATAAAATAATTTAAATTTACCTGTAACATCTCTTTGACCTCACCGTCTAGTATTTGAACGATGAATCTTGAAGCTTTCGAAAACCGGGTACTACCTGCAAAAAACAAGCTTTTTCGGTTTGCTTTCCGAATGTTGGGAAGCAGTGAAGAGGCCAAAGATGTAGTGCAAGAGGTGATGATCAAGGTTTGGAACGGCAGGGAGCAGATGGCGGAAGTACAGAACATGGAGGCCTGGTGTATGCGCATCACCAAAAACCTCTCGCTTGACAAGCTCCGGTCGCGACAACGAAGAGCAACCGATTCGATAGACGAAGGATTTGAAGTTCGATACGAAGCATTATCACCTCATGAAAACACTGAACTAAATGAGAGCATGTTAAGAATTAACCAACTGATTGCTGCGCTGCCAGAAAAGCAACGACAGGTGATTCACCTTCGGGACATTGAAGGGTATAGCTACAATGAAATATGCGAGATGCTGGAATTGGACATGAGCCAGGTAAAGGTGAGTTTGTTCAGAGCACGCAACGCGGTGAGAGAGAAACTTGTAAAAATGAACGCCTATGGACTCTAAGCAAATAGAACAACTGCTGGAGAAGTATTGGAACACGGAAACTTCTTTGGAAGAAGAGCAGCAGCTACGAGACTTCTTCAGAGGTGAAAACATTCCGGACACGTTGAAAGAAACGGCCGAACTGTTCCGCTACTTTGATCATCAAAAAAAAGTGCAGCTAAACGAGTCATCCTTTGATGGCGATGTTACGCGCAAGATCAATGCAACGCGACCAGCGGCAAAGACAGTGAAGATGTATTACAACTATGCTCGCATTGCAGCTGGTGTAGTAGTGGTTGTGGCGGCTACTTATTTTGTGGGACAAGAGGTGAGAAAATCTTATCCAGCGGAAGTGACCGATACCTATAGTGATCCTAAATTGGCCTTTGAAGAAACTAAGAAAGCGCTGATGATGCTATCGAAAGGTTTTGGAAAAGCCAGACACGAAACTGAGAAGATCAGAATATTTAATGAGGCAGAACAAAAAGTGCAAAGCAAGCACACGACTAAAGAGAAAGAGAAAACGATATAAGTAGAAAGGAAACAAAAAATTGATAAGAAATAATAGAATTAAAACCGATAAGAATATGAAAAAGTTAATGGTAGTGGCAGTGGTGATGATGGTGTCGGCAGGCGTACAAGCACAGGATGCGATCTCGAAGTTTTTCAGTAAATACCAGAATGACGAGTCGTTCAGTCAGGTAACAATCTCCAGCAAGATGTTCAATCTGTTCACCAACATGGAAGTGGAGGATAAAGATGACCAGGAAGTGATGAACGCGATCAGTAAGTTGAAAGGCTTGAGAATACTTACCAAGGAAGATACACGTGATTCTCGCCTGCTTTACAAGGAGGCAATGGGTATGATTCCGGTAAAAGAGTATGAAGAACTGATGACGGTTCGCGATAAGGACAAAGACATGAAGTTCTTTATCAAGGAATCCGGTGGTAAGATCAGTGAGTTGGTGATGGTGATGGGAGGCAACGAAGAGTTTATGGTGATGAGTTTGTTTGGTGAGATCGATTTGAAGCAAGTTTCAAAAATAGGCAAGAAGATGAATGTAGATGGATTGGAGAATCTTGAGAATATTAAGGACAAGAAGAACTAAATATGAAGTAGGCAAAGGGCAATTGACAAAGTGTGATTTGTCAATTGCTTTTTGTCAACTGTCAACTAAATATCACCGAAAACTAAAACTATGAAAAGGTTAAGTTTAATTCTCTCTCTATCAGCCGTTTTAATTTCAACTTCGGTTTTCAGTCAAAGCAATAGCTATCAAACATTGAAAGATAATTTTAACGACCGGCCAGATGTACATAGCTTTAGCGTGAACGGTTTTTTTTGCAGGATGATATTGGGCATGACTGATGAATGGGAATTTAAAGAGGCCATTAAGGATGTTGAGCATGTGCGCATTATTACGATCCCGGCAGAGGAGTTTGAAGCGCGTGGTCTTTCTGTAAATGGATTTAAAAAACTATTGAAGAAGGATTCCTTTGAGGAGCTTGCTTCTGTTCGTGATCACGGTGATGACATTACCTTTTATCTTCAGTCTACGGGCAACAAGAACCGCTACATGATAGTTGTGCAGGAACCAGATGAGGTGGTGGTGATTGAAA
>JAYVBN010000026.1:0-3816 GCA_043750455.1 Bacteroidia bacterium
AACCGACCGCTCGTTGCGGTTGATGGGTGCTCCGTCTACATCAGACTCCACAAAATATTGTTGAATTTCCGGCCTGATCATTTCAAAGAAATAACGCAACCTTCCTACCACCGGAAAATTTCGCTTGATCGATTGACGTGTTTGCGTAATGTCCTGAATGCCCATAACGATAAGAGGGCCGACAATCAAAAAACCAAAGAGCGCATCAATCCAAAAATAAGCCCAAAAAATCAGTAAGGCTGAAAGCAGGATCGACAGGAATGCAAATATTTGTCTTGGATTCATAAGAGAAGTTTAGATTAAAGGTCGATCAAATTAGTGAATAAGATGCAAAGTCTCAAGTACCGAGTCTCGAGTCTCTGGTTTTGTGTCTTTAGTTTCGAGTCTGACCATGCCTAAGCCCTAATGCCTAAGCCCCAATGCCTAAGCCCCAAGACCTAATGCCTAAGTCCTAATTACGCAACTTTCATTTCCACAATGCCCCTGCTCTTGTGGATTTTCAATTCAAATTGCTTGAGGATAAAATGGTTCATTCGGTTTTCAGCAAGCTGTGCATGGCGATTGGCAGGAAGAAACACTGATAAGTCCAATACGGCATTGATAAACAATTCTTGACGGCAAAATTCAGAAGTCCACTTAATAAAGGTCTCCTTCCAATCAATCTTATATTTTTCAAAATGATCGCGGCCGTCCCACACAAATTCCAATTGACTATTGCCAAATTTATAGCGGTATACCCCCGCAAGGTTTTGGTAGAAGGTGTAAAGTGGCTTTACGTTTTTGGGTGTGAATTTTTGAATACGTTCACTAAACGAGTCAGCAATCCCCAACGGGTTGTGCCGAAGTTCATACTGGATTTTGACCACGTCAATTAATTGAGTCAGCAGGGCATCCTGAAGAGCGAGTTGTGCTTCTTCGAGGAGGTAATTCTTGTCCAGAGGAAAAAATTTTCGGATCACGCTGGTAAAGAAGGTTTTGCAAAAATAACATTTTCGCCACAGATTTCACAGATTAACTGAAATCGAGCTAAAAGTCGTGTCCAAAACCTGCACGAAGCTGGGTATAGAAATAATGTAGAGACATAAATCTCAGGTCTTCACGCTAAAAAAATTTGTGTCTCTACATGCAATCAATTATCGGCCCGATTCGGCACTGATAAAAGGCCCATAAAAAATGGCATTCATCAATAGTTTATTTGTGCCATACCAAAATGCCCGAAATGTTACCGCCTCCGTAAATCCAATCACCCTTCCTCTGCCAACAACCGACACGCCCAAGGCAGAGGTATTTTTTAGTTTCTCATAATTTGATTTGCGAATGTAGCCGCTCAACAATGGAGCGTTTCCGTATATCATCGGATTGGCGTATGCACCCTTTGCCTTCTCCATAAAAATATTGTTGGATTTAAAGAGAGGCAACTTTGTATCATAGTAGCCATACAACAATGGATTAGTTAAATCAACAGTGATTTCGAAAAGAGCACCGCTTGTTTGCTCTGCACCTCTGTTTTCATCTATATCAGAGTAAGGCTTGGATGCAACTTCTTTCTTTACCACTTGCGCGCCAGTCTGATCATCCTCTTTTTTCAAATCGAACTTGCCAAGTCCTGCGGTTTGCAACCAACTCATAGCATTTTTAAAACCGATGATCACTCCTCCGTTTTGTGTCCAGGCTTTTAATTTTTCTTTCGCGCTTTCGCTGATAAGAGTGTAAGTGCCAGGGGGCAATATCAACGTGTTGTATCGGCTGATGGCGGCCGTATTAAAAACACTTAGTGGGATAAGCGTAATTGGTATATTAAAACGCTGATCAAACATGTGCCACATCTCCCCTGCATCGTTAGCCGATACGCCACCCTCCACCAACATAGCTATTTCAGGTTTCTTCAACACTTGAAATGAGCTGCTGCCTAAACTAACTCCTCTATAATCAAGACCAGTATTAAATCCATGCACATCTATGCCATCGCGCTCGGCAATCTCACGAATGTAAACCTCTATCTGATCAGGATTTTTATCCTGATTATCAAGTGATACTAAGATAGCTCCACTTTCAAATTTCCTTCCGTTGGGATGATAAAATGGTTCTGTTGAAACTTTCGTTCGAATGCCATGACTCAACAATCGGTAGATGGCGCGTGGGGCATAATAACCATACGATTCAAACACATAAGCATACGTTGCCTTTTCACCAATCACTTTGCCTACAGGCATTTTTAAATTTGAGACTTTCTCACCAAGGGCAGGAGGCGCTTTCAGTTCTTCATACTCAAGACCAAATGCCAATGGCAGTGTCCAGCTGGAGATGTCATAAAAAAGACTGTCTTTAAATTGTGACCGCTTCTCAAACATCGCTTTGATGGTTCGGTACTGCGGCTGATTGAGTGGCACGATATAGCTCGATTCTGTCTCGTATGTTTTTCCGTTTATTGTTTGATTAGAGTTTGGCTTATAAATTTCTATGCTTTGCCGCTGGATCAATTCTGCCAAATGGAAAGCCTTTGTCTTGTCTTTTGAAGAACCAAACAAATATGCTTTGATCGGATCTTTAGCTGCATCTGACAAATTGGTTTTATAAAAATCCCGCTGATAGTTGAGAAAATCTTCACGCATTTCGTTCACCGCTTTCAATGAGCTAATCATAGTGGTAAACTGATTGCGGATGGTGAATGGAAACCGAAGAATGCCATTCACACTTTCCTGTGCATGCCCCCGGGAGCTGGCTTGCTCAAACAAAACTCCAACCGCACCTTGAATATCCGGATAGGTAGAACCTTTTCCATAATAAAAATCGTCATAACCTTCTTGTGTAAAATACAAGGAGCCGATTTGATCCAGTGCCTTTGCATGATACTCGCCCATCCTGCGGGTGAGATCCTGATTTTTTTCCAATGTTAATGGATGCACACGTTGCGGTTCGCCAGGCATAAAGAAGAATGTGGCGTTGGTTCCTTGCTCATGATGATCGGAAAGATAGTTGGGCTTCCATTGCTGAAATTTTTTAATGCGCGCCTGCGACTCAGGCAACTGCGCCACCAGCCAGTCACGGTTGAGGTCAAACCAATAGTGGTTCGTTCTGCCCCCAGGCCATGGCTCATTGTGCTCCATGTCATTTGGGTCGGGTGAAATAAGTTTGCTTTTACGCGAATTAGCCCAACTTGAAAAACGGTGCAATCCATCAGGATTAAAACTGGGATCAAATAAGACGATTGTGTTCTCTAAATATTTTTCAATTTCCGGTCCTTGTGCCGCGGCCAAATGATAGGCCATGGCCAATCCTGCATTTGCACCGCTTGGCTCATTGCCATGGATGCTGCATCCCAAATAAAAAACAACGGGCATATTTTTGACATCAAGTGAACCAGATTTTTGTGGATCGCTCAATTGCAGATGCTGAGTGCGAAGAGATTCAATGTTTTGATGGTTTTTAGGCGATGTAATTGTCAATAGTAATAGAGGCCGATCCTCATACGTGAGGCCGGTTTGCTCCAACGTAATACGGTCAGAAGCCTTGTCCAGCGCATACATATAATTTACAAGGCGGTCGTGGCTAATGTGCCATTCCCCTACCTCGTGGCCAATTATGGACTTTGGTGTTGGGATTTTAGGGTCGTAGGCTACCCCGTCTGGCAGGTAATAGGCTAAATCAACCTGACCAAAGCAAGGTGCGATAGATAGAAAGAGAAGGCAGAGAAAAATGTGTCGTTTATTCATTACTAGAATAGTTGATTTTTTATTGGTTTTGGAAAGTAATTAATTTTTTGCATTAACAGCAAGCCAGAAATTATAAGCGGCTCAAGTAGTTATGAAATTGTTA
>JAYVBN010000027.1:0-2886 GCA_043750455.1 Bacteroidia bacterium
CTTTTGCCGGGCAATAAATTTTCCTTTGGAACTTTTACATTATCAAAGACCAATTCACCTGTTGCACTTGCACGCAGCGACCATTTGCCATGTGTTTCTGGTGTGGAGAAGCCCGGCATTCCGCGTTCAACGATCAATCCATGAATTCTTCCGGCTTCATTTTTTGCCCACACTACAGCAACATCTGCTTTTGGTGAGTTCGATATCCACATCTTTGCACCATTAAGCAAATAATGATCGCCCATATCTTTGAAATTGGTGACCATGCCACTTGGGTTTGATCCATGATCGGGTTCAGTCAATCCAAAGCAACCCAACCATTCGCCTGATGCCAGCTTTGGTAAATATTTTTTGCGTTGTGCTTCTGATCCAAACTTATAGATAGGGTACATCACCAACGAACCTTGTACAGATGCAGTTGATCGCATGCCAGAATCGCCACGCTCAATCTCTTGCATGATAATGCCATATGAAATATAATCGAGGCCGCCACATCCGTATTCCACCGGAAGCGTTGGTCCAAATGCTCCGATCTCTCCAAACTTTCTAACGATCTCATAGGGAAAGTGAGCACGCTGCGCCCAGTCTTCAATGTATGGGCTGATTTCTTTTTTTACAAAATCACGAATAGAGCTGCGAATGAGTTTATGTTCTTCTGTTAGTAGATTATCAACCGAGTAGAAATCTGGTTGTTCATAAAGGTCTTGCTTAAGAGATTTTTTTGCTTTCGATTCGGCTTTAGTGGTAGGAGCAGACATAAAGATTTTGGTTATTCTTTCTTAAAGACTCAAATTTACGCAAGAATTGTAAATCTATGGACAAATCTTCCCTCGACCCATCTTTAATTGAACAGCTAAAAAAACTTCAACAGAAGTATGCCGTAATGGGTCAGGATTTGTCTTCTTACCTGGACGGTTTACTACACGCTGAATATCTTACCTATTGGGATTACATACATTTGGAGACATTACTTAGTCTGCAAAATCCTAAGACAAGCTTGCCCGATGAAAAGGTATTCATTATCTATCATCAAATCACTGAATTATATTTTAACCTTATTCTTTGGGAGATCGAACAAATTGCAGAAAGGGAAAAAATTGATGAGAAGTTTTTCACGCAACGCCTTGATCGAATCATTAACTATTTTCGACAACTCGATAGCTCTTTTGGTGTGATGGTGGATGGAATGGAGAAGGAGCAGTTCCTGAAATTCCGAATGTCGCTACTTCCTGCCAGTGGATTTCAATCTGCGCAATATCGATTGATTGAGATTTGTTCCACAGACATGATCAACCTAGTAAACGTTCACGATCGTGAGGCTATGAAGGAATATAGTGATCTTGAGCTTCAGACTGAAAACCTGTATTGGAAAAGTGGCGCAACAGAACTTGCTACTGGAAAGAAAACCCTAACGCTTCAACAGTTTGAGGAAAAATATATGAAGCAGTTCAAAGCGACTGGACTCAAATATAGGGACAAGAACCTCAAACGAATTTTTGAAAAATATTTTCCTTCATCCAAAGAAGTAATTACTCGCCTGCGTGAATTTGATCAACTAGCAAATGTTCTTTGGCCTCTTGCACATCTTAAATCGGCAGGCCGATATTTACAGAAAGCCCCTGATGATATTAAAGCAACCGGAGGCACCAATTGGCAGAAGTATCTTCCTCCTCGCTTTCAAAAAATTATGTTTTTTCCTGAGCTATGGTCTGAGACCGAGAAAGCGGAATGGGGAAAAGCTGGTGTAGTGAAAGCTTTTTCTTAGCATAGTTAATCGCTTAATTCTAATTAACTTTACTCGGTTTTTAGTCGCAACCGTGAAAAAGATAGTTGGGATTTCTTTAGTAGCATTTCTTTTTCCTTTGAGTGCACTCACTCAGGGCATTACACGCTTTACCTACCATGATGCAGCCAAAAAGAATCTGAAAGAAATCTATCAGGTAAAAGACACTATCCAGAATATTCTTCACGGCCGTTACATTTCTTATTTTCTAAATGGGAATATTGAATCCAAAGGCCAGTTCATGAACAATGAGACTACTGGAGTGTGGGAATTTTATTTTGAAACAGGAAACCTTAAAATGAGAGGTATCCTCCGACAAAACTCCAACTATGGCAGATGGGAATATTTTTTTGAGAGTGGATCTAAAAGTATGGAAGGTACCATCGATGGCAAAAATAAAACTGGGGAATGGAAAATTTATTATGAGAATGGTGACTTGAAAGAGCAGGGGGAGTACGTTGATAATAAACGTAGCGGTCTCTGGAAAACGTATTTTGAAGATGGCACTTTGCGAGGTGAAATTGAATATATAGACGATCATGGACGATTTATAGAATATTACCATTCAGGTAAAGTGCTGGCAGAGGGTCCGCGAGCCGGGTCGCGCAATGTGGGGCACTGGCGGTATTTTTCTGAAGAAGGGTTATTGAGTAGCGAAGGCGATTATACAAATGGAAAAAAAACAGGAGAATGGAAATATCACTATGCGACAGGGAAAGTCGCGTCTTCAGGTAATTATGAAAGCGATCAGCCTGAGGGAAAATGGAATTACTATTTCGAGGATGGTTCAGTTAGCTCTTCCGGTGAGTTTGTGGGAGGTAAGAAAGATGGTTACTGGAGTTCACTAACGAAGGATGGTAAAATCAATAGTGAGATTACGTATACGAATGGTTCAGGCGAATATCGGGAATATTATGGAGATAGAAAGTTAAAAGTGAAGGGGCCTGTAGTAGATGGTAAGAACCAAGGTCATTGGCAATATTTCTTTGAGGATGGCAAGACAGAAGGTGAGTGTGAATTTGATAAAGGCAAGGGAACATATCGAGGATTTTATCCAAATGGTACATTGCAAACAAAAGGACAGATAGAGGATAACATGCGTG